>JAEYVW010000305.1 GCA_023429365.1 Bacteroidota bacterium | reverse complement strand
GAAGGATATTCGGGGACCGGCGGTGATACAAAATGCCCAGCAGGATTGACGGGGTTATTTACTTCGATCAGGAAGGGTATCCATGCAGGGTCGGGGTTAGTTGATGAATTACCATCATTTTCTCCCTCATGTATAGCCGTCTCGGGGCGCCAGGAATAGAAATGATACTTCGCTTCCATGGCAGTATTAAGACCATCGGCCATGGCTGTATTGATTAATGCAAAAACGCGTGCGGTTTCCCAGGCATCCGTTTTTTTTCCTTCCAGGATTTTCCGGGCAAGTTCATTCCAGATAATGGACGGCCGGTTCTCAGACCAGAACCTGGCGAGTAGCTCTTCACCTGGCGTCCTGGTGGAAATGTCTCGGCCGCCTTTTGCTTTTATTTCTTCATAATCTTTGGCATACTCGGCTGAGGTGACCGCATAAGGTCCGGCTGGTCTGAACTGGCTATTCGTTTTTACCACAAAAGGTTTTACCACAGCACCCCAGTTAGGTATAAAACGCATGTCCAGCAGATTTGTATGCCGGAAAGCGCCTGGGGTGGTGCCATCGGGTGGATTAGGTGAGGCGGGGATGATTTGTGTGAACCCATCGTTGGCGCGGTTGGCTATAATAGCCTCCGCAGCCGATTGCCCCAGCAATTTTCCCGCTTCCTTGGCATTGCCGTCGGGAATGAGAGCCAGGGAACTGTCATACCAATTGTCAACCGGGAAAGTTCCCTGCAGGTTCAATCCTTTGATGGCCCAGTATGCGGCGCTAGCGACCGCAGCTGAAGAGGATGCAGATTTGTTCGGCTTATTCAAAACGAATCGTTCAAACCGGGGTTTGATATTGTTGAGGGCATCATGAACAGCAATTTCAATGATCGCGAAATACCGGCTTCGGTCGGGTTGCCTCATAGGAGCTCCAAGTACAGTAGCAGCTTTTTGATTCCAGTATAATACCATCGCTTTATCAACCTGTATACCCGGTTCATGGTTACCCTGCCAGGGAAAGTCAAGACCAACCCTGCGACAAGAGGGTATAATTATGGTAAGTACGAGGATCAGGACAACAACCACCAGGTAAAACTTATTGTTTTTCATGTTGCATAGTTTTGAGTTGAGCATTTATTTCTCCAAATCTAGCTGCCGTAGTGAGCGTATTATTTTAAAAGCGACAGCCGGTCCGCCCTGTGCTGCATAAACAGATTATAGCGGGACAAGCATAACAATCCGACAATTTGTTCTTCGGTCGCAGGAAAACGTCGTTGGTCGTGAAAAGGTATATGGCTACTTAAGATAGGGGAAAGAAAATGGAGACATAGGGGCGTAGAAAACATAGGAAGATATTACGTATCCCATTATGATCCTATGTTCTATGTGTTCCAAAAATTAACTGCTATGGAAAGCAAAACTTGTCACAGGTGTGCACCGAAGATTCTTAACCAATGGAAATCTTTAGCTACGGCCGGATCCATTCTGTTTTAGTCGCGAAAGATTTCTCCGGTTGGTTAATCAATATTGCACTTTTATAGCGGAGGACAAATCCCAGTGAGGCACCAGTTGCGTATAGATCACCATTTTACCAACTTGAAGTTCGAAATAGTATTCATGGGGCAATTGCTCGTCAAACATATGTATGGGATATACAAGATCCCATCCTGCCCGCGTTCTTGCAAAAACCTTCAGGCTTTTTCCGGGGCTAAATAACTGAGGTGAGTAAATGGTGGCGGTGCTGCCCATCGGCCAAACCCAGACGAGGTCATTAAATATTTCCTCTCTGGAATTATTAAACGTATCGGAGTTGACAGTAATTTTCATCGAATCAATTTGTGTTTCGCCGGTGTAGTCGGTTACCTTTATTTCGAAATGGTACACACCCTCGTGAAATCCGGTCACCGGGCTTCTTAAAGAAAACCTGTTTGTAATCGTTACGTTTGATGGACCGGAGATGCTCCTCCACTCCACAGAGCGAAAATTATTATTGCTTCCATTCGTAATGCTGGCTCCCAGCATCGCCCAATTGTAGGGTAAATTGATACTGGTATCGCTTAGCGGACCAATTCGAGGAGATATATAAGTGCCAGGGGGTAATTGTGATGGCATGTTTTGTGGCGATTCCAGGTCTTTCCTGCATCCGGTTAAGGAAAGTAGAATTAGAGCCGCCATGAGAAAAATAGTCAGTGAACGCATAAATAAGGGTTTTATGAAATATCGTTTTGAGGACATGGGTCTTTAATTCAATTCCTTTCGGTTGAGGTAAAAATAATGGCTGTCAAACCCCGTTCCTCGAATATGAGACCACGGCCTTACGGTTCCCTACATAAAGATTGTTTGCTGCGATAGGCGCCTGGGAAGCGGGATTGATACGCCGGTCTGGGACGAACGTCTTTAGTCGTACGGATCCGGCCCGTTATCGCATTTGTAAGGGTTGAAACCTTTTATATCTCCGAAAAAATTAACTTTAGATACGCCGGATTATGCAACTCAGGGAATTTATTTTATCAGAGCGGAAATCGGATCGCCTAAAACGCCACTTACTCTTTTGGCTTGTTTGGGGGTTCTATTTTGCTTTTGTGCACGCATTTAACCCCATGCTAAAGCCGGAGTTGAATTATTTCGCCAGGGTACCATTTACAACCGTTGAGAGTTTTCTTCTTTTATTGCCACAAACCATATTGGTGTATCCCTTGCTCTATTTTGTCCTGCCTCGTTATGTTTTTAAGGATAAATATTTACCGGCCATATTATGGAGTCTTGTCTTTCTTACACTTATGCTTGTGATCAACACATTCATGATCACACGTGTGAATGCCAGGATCATTTCCTTCCTGCTTCCGGAACACCTGCTGGTGGGTACCACCAGATCACAGGAGCAGTCGTTTTTTATGGGTATATTAGGCAGTATGAAGGGAGGACTTTCCGGAGCGGCTCTGGCGACCTGTGTCAAAATGGTAAAACATTATTACACAGAGCAGAATCAGAAATGGCGATTGCAGAAAGAAAATGCTGAAACACAACTTCAACTGCTCACAGCCCAGGTACATCCACATTTTTTGTTTAATACTCTAAATAATATTTATTCAAAAGCCCAGGCTGAATCGCCGGGTACCGCTTCCATGATCATGGAGCTGTCGCATATACTTCGCTATGTGCTGGATGAAGGCAGGGAGGCAAAGGTTCCACTGGAACATGAATTGCAGATGGTCAGGGATTATATCAATCTCGAAAAAATGCGGTACGATGAGAAACTGGATCTTCATCTTTCACTTCCTTCTAATACCGGAAATCTCTATATAGCGCCATTATTATTGTTGCCCTTTGTGGAGAACTGTTTCAAGCATGGTGCGAGTAAGATGTTGAGAAATCCCTGGATTAGTGTCAAAATGGAATTGCAGGGGGATTCATTGATTGTGAAGATCATCAATGGAAGAAAGGACCAGGTGGACAGAAATACGAGTTATCGCAAGGGAACGGGTATCCAAAATGTAAAACAACGCCTGGAGCTCTTGTATCGCGACAAATACGAACTTGAGATCGTTGATGACCGGGAAGTGTTTATAGTCAATCTCCAGATGGACCTGGTCAGAACACCTCAAATATCTGTAGCTACCCAACCCGCTAATGAATATGCCTGAATCTGAAAACGACATACGGAAATGTCTTATCGTCGATGACGAGCCGATGGCCCGGGATGTGCTTCGCCGATATATTGAAAAGCTTCCGGCGCTGGAATTGGCGGGAGAGTGCAGTAATGCGATAGACGCCCTGATGTTTCTTCAAAAACATGATGTGGACATTATGTTTCTCGATATCCGTATGCCCGAACTCCTGGGAACGGATTTTGTGCGATCCCTTCACTCCCCGGTAAAAGTAATTTTTACCACTGCTTATAAAGAGTATGCCCTTGATGGATTTGAGCTGGATGCGGTAGACTACCTGTTAAAGCCAATCCGGTTTGATCGTTTTCTCAAGGCGGTTAATAAAGCATTTCCCAAGACCTTTGATCGGAAAGAACCAGAGCCGGAAAACGGCGATAAAAAAAACGGGGCAGATTTTATTTACCTGCGCGTAGACCGGAAACTGGTAAAAATTATACTATCCGATGTTCTATATATTGAAAGTGCGCGTGACTATGTGAAATTGTTTACAATTGACAAGTCTTATATTACCCGGCAAACCATTTCCTCTATCGAAGCGATGCTGAGTGGCAAGGATTTTATCCGTATCCACCGTTCATATATCATTTCAGTCGCGAAGATCAAATCATTCAATCATGAAATTGTTGAGATTGGAAACAAAGAGCTGCCGATCGGTAAACTCTATCGAAACAGTTTTGTGAAGCAGGCGCAATAGATCATCTCTTTGAAGTCTAAACTTCGCAATGAAGCTCAGTTAATAAAGCTTCGTACCTGCATCCATTCGAAAAAGCGATTCATCCAGGTATGACTAATTCCTGCGCGGAGACCGTGCCCACCCAGGGAATAGAGATGCAACTCTGCGCTTCCCCCTGCTTCCGTCCATTTTTGATAGAGGTCAAGATGATTTTTTGAGGAAAGTAGTAAATCATCCGTCGCACCAGCAATAAATAGCGGTGGAAGCTGCATGCCGGACTGAATGGAGACGGGTTCCGCAGGACTTCCGTAGATGACAGCGGCGAATGCTGGTTTGTAATCACTTGTCGAATCACTGGCCAGGAGGGTGGTAAGGGATCCCCCGGCTGAAAATCCCATCAATCCGATTTTCTGTTTATCCAACTTATACATATCTGCATTATCCCAGACCCATCGCATGGCTGCCTGAGTATCATCCTGTGCCAGCTTCTTTACAGGCGCAGCCACTTCGCGAAACCTTTGCCGGTCCTGTAACACGGCCATCATTTCGTCCCAGGGATTATCGGTAAACAATGGCGCCAGCCTGTATTTGAGGATAAAAACCGTAAAGCCTTTTTTTGTTAACGCTTCCGCAATCCTGTAGCCTTCGTGTTCAATATTCAGCACATGGAATGCGCCGCCTGGGCAGACGATCACGCTGGTTCCATTTGCTGAATCGGGTTTATACATCAACAGGGATGAGGCCGTAATATTGTAAACAATATGGGCATTGAGAGGGGTGCTGACAAAATATGTCTTTTCTCCCTGTTTATTAACCGTGTTTACTTTTGAGGCTGGTAACAGGGGTATGACTTTATCCTGCGCCATAACACCTGAAAACAAAAAAAGCAACGCCGTAAAGGAGTAAAGGAATCTCATTGCAAGCGGGTTTATGAGGTTTGTTCCAAACAAAATTAACACAGACCCGGTGAAATAGGTCGAAGCCTGTCTAAGACGAATTTTGTTTGTCGCATAAACGAAGGTGCTTGTCGCAGGAAATCTTTATAGTTGATTTAGCAAACATCACCGGTGTTATCTTTATGAGGATCCTTCCCCGATAAAACTTCTCTTCGCCCATTCCTTTCAAATAGCGCCGCTTATGAAAAAAATATGGTTGCTGCTCGTCATGCCGGTGTTTTATGAGGTGTATGGTCAACAAGCCGGTTCCATTTCAGGAACAGTAATGGGCAGTTCCGGCGAGGGCGTGCTTGCCGGCGCAACAGTTGCCGTGAAAGGACTAGAACTATCCACACTTACAGATATAAAAGGCCGGTTTGAAATAAAAGGTCTCGCGGCAGGTGCTCATAAACTTTTAATAACGCATGCAGGTTATGAGCCGCTTGAGCTTTCTGTAAACGTGGTCGCTAACCATGCACACAGCCTTTCCGCTATACTGAATCATGATGAACGATTGGTGTCTGAGGTAGTGATAACAGCTTCGCGGAGACCAGAAAAAATCACCAATGCACCCGCATCGATCCAGGTTCTTACCATCCGCGACTTCGACCGGTTTGCCGGGTCTAATGTCAATGAAATGATCGCAACCGTTCAGGGAGTCGAGTACACTCGTTCTGGAATTGAGGGGATCACTTTTAACGCAAGGGGATTTAATAGCGCTTTTAATAATAAGACCCTCCAACTAGTTGATGGTCGAATCAGCATGGCGGCCCTGAGTGGCAGCCTGCCCATTTTCAACAACGGCACTTATATGAAGAGCGACCTCGAGAGGATAGAGATCGTTTTGGGACCTCAAACCGCGTTGTATGGACCTAATGCACACAATGCAGTTTTTAATGTAATAACAAAAGATCCCAGGAAGTATCCGGGTACAATTGTTTCCCAAAGCGCCGGAAATCATAACCAGTTTAGCTCCAGGCTTCGTCACGCGGAAGTGATCAACAGTCGCTGGGCATTTAAGTTATCGGGGGAGTATTCCGTGAGTGAAGATTACGAGTTTATCGACAGTGTTTATGCAGGTGGTGGACCGTTCGGCCCGCCAGTAGCGATTCCGGAACGTAATGTAGACCGGGGTCTCAGGCATATACGCGGAGAGGCAGGTGTATATTATAGCTTCAACCCGGTAACGGACCTGGTCATTTCAGGAGGAGGGAGTAATAATAATTTTTTACAGGTTACGACCGGAGGCAGAAACCAAATGCGTGGTCTTACTTATGGCTTTTTGCAGGCCAGGCTGGTGAATCCCAGGTTTTATGTTACTGTATATAATACCTGGGGGAATATTGGCTCATCATACCCCATACATATGTACACGCGTGATTTCTGGAACAGGACGACCGGTGGTTTTCCACGTATGTCACCAGATAGCGCGGAAGCTCTTGCACGAGGAGCACAATTCAGGGAAGCCAGCCAGAGGCTGAATGCGGAGGCGCAGTATAACCGCGAGTTCAGAAAGTATGGATTGTTTTTAGTTGCCGGTCTCAATTTTCAGAATGAGCGTCCTAACGGGTTCGGATTAAGCCTGGTTGACAGTTTTCATCGTATTCGCATCAACCAATATGGTGCTGTTGTGCAACTTGAAAAAACACTGGCGAAGCATTGGCGATTGATTGGAGCAGGCCGTGTAGATCATCACAACAATTTCGGCAGTTTCTTCGCCCCAAAGTTTACCCTGGCGAGGAGCCTGGGTGAGGGGAGTGTGCGACTAAGCTGGGCGAAAGCTTATTCTATGCCCAGCATACAAAATCAGTATGCTGGTATCAATCGTACTTTATTTGGGAACGGAGGGGAGGGTATTGAATATATTCCAAACAATACACGCATTGATGAGATTTCAACCAGGAAACGAACCCCTGCGCTAAAGCCGGAGGAAATCAATACATGGGAGATCGGCTACAAAGGTTTTCTAACCGAAAAACTTTTCATGGATATTAACTACTATAATGGTGAAAGCAAAAATTTTATCAGCCCGGCTCTCTCAACCGGGGGAAGGGTTCTGACCGTAAATGGAATTGCTGTTACTCATAACAGAAATCTTGCGGGAAATGTGTCCAATGATACCCTGCGCGGTGCTTCTTTCCTCACCTTTTTTAACTATGGCCGCGTGCGTGCTTACGGAATTGACGCAGGTTTAAGGTATACATTCAGTTCATGGTTTAGTATGTCGCTCAAGTATTCGTGGTTTGATTCCGATATCACTAAAGGACATCCGGGTAACGACGCTAACAAAGATGATATCGTGTCACCCGAAGAGAAAAGCCTGAACGCACCAAATCATCGGGGAATGATTGATCTGTACATTCAGAATTTATGCAAGAAAAAACTTTCCCTACAAATACATTCCCGCCTGGTAGAGCGATACGATTTCTATAGTGGGAGCCTGGTAGGAACCAGTTCAGGGCGTCATTCCAGGACAGCCCCAAAGAATTATAATTGGGGTCCGTTAGGTGGGTTTGTCAGTTTTGATCTTAGCGGAACTTACCTTTTCAGCAGCATGATTTCAGCTAACCTGGGAGTGACCAATATTTTTAATACGAGACAAATTGAGTTTGTATCATCACCTTCTATTGGAAGATTGATTATGGCTGAAGTAAAGATTAATTTACCAGGTGGGAAGAAGTCTGTTTCAAAATAAAAGTCCTTTGGGAACTTTTTTAATTTGCTAATTGCCCGCTTTTACCGCCAGCATATTGCTGACACGTTCATTATCGTTTTCTTCTTCGTCATTGCCGCCGTTCTGGTCGTAGTCGCCGAAGATATCGTAGGCTTTACGTGCGACACGATAAATATTGCTGTTGTACCGGTTGCCAAGTATAACGATCGTAACCTTCTCATCAACCAGGCGTGCAAACGCGGCATTGAACCCGTGCCAGCGGCCGAAATGATAGATCACCTTTTTGCCATTGGGAAAATTCAGCATTCTCCATCCAAGGCCATAGTTGTGCAGGGAAGGCCGTTCATTGCTATTAGGCTGGAAAGCGGAATCGATCATTACCTGGTTAAGGAATTGGGAGGTATAGAGCGCCTGGTCCCATTTCAAAAGATCACGCGGCGTTGAGTAAATATTTTTATCACCGGCAGTACCTTCCATCATATCATTGGCCCAGTAAGCTCCATTGTGCTGAAAGGAAGGGCAAAGACTATCTAATTCAGTGACACCCGCTACATAGGTGT
>JAEYVW010000284.1 GCA_023429365.1 Bacteroidota bacterium | reverse complement strand
AGCAGTCGATGCAGTTTGATCCGGGCGATGTTTATAATCGTGCCGATCATGGCCAGACGATCAGCAGGCTTGTCAACCTCGACCTTTTTAAGTTTGTAAAAAACCGTTTTGAACCAGTTGCCGGTATAGATTCGGCAAAACTGAATGTATATTATTACCTAACTGCATTCCCCAAAAAAGCATTGCGAGGAGAAGTTAATGCCCATACAAAATCGAATAACCTCACGGGATCCTCAATAACGATCGGGTGGCGCAACCGCAATACGCTGCGTGGGGGCGAATTACTCACTATTGATGCAACCGGTGGGTTTGAAGTGCAATACAGCGGGCAGATGCGTGGCTTCAATACCTATCGCGGCGGAATAGAAGCCAACTTCACATTTCCCCGCTTTATCGTTCCATTTGGACTTAACCCAAAGGGAAGCTTTGTTCCAAAAACAAATTTCAGGTTGGGTTATGATATGCTGATCCGGAATAAACTTTATACCATGCAATCTTTCCGTGGAGGATGGAGTTATATCTGGAAGGAAAACCTTTATAAGGAACATGAGTTCAACCTGGTCGATATCAACTATGTCCATCCTTTTAAGATCAGCGATATGTATCGCGACAGCGCGGCTAAAAACCCCACGCTTCTGAAAGCCGTAGAAAACCAGTTTATACTTGGAACCAATTATGATTATACTTACAACTCACTCGTGGGAAAGCCTGCCATGAGCGGTGGTTTTTATTTCCAGGGCAATCTTGACCTGTCGGGAAATATCGTGGGACTGATCACGGGAGCCAATGCCAGGAACAATAACCAGAAAAATATCTTTGATACGCCCTTCTCCCAATACGTACGCCTGTTAAGTGATATGCATTATTATATCAAGCTATCCAAAACGGCAGTTTGGGCAAATCGACTGATTGTCGGTGTGGGAATTCCACATGGCAATTCTCTACAGTTGCCGTATATCAAACAGTTTTTTGTGGGTGGTACCAATAGTATTCGAGCATTTCGTAGCCGTTCCCTGGGTCCGGGCAGCTATATCGACACCCTCAACACTACTTTTTTACCTGACCAATCCGGGGATATCAAGCTTGAAATCAATACGGAGCTCCGGAAAAAACTATTCGGCATTGTACATGGCGCTATCTTCCTGGATGCAGGGAATGTCTGGCTCTTCAATGAAGATCCCAATAAACCCGGCGGCAGGTTCAGCAAGGATTTTATCCAGGAAATTGCAGTCGGCGCCGGTGTAGGTTTGCGATTTGATGTGTCATTCCTGGTCGTTCGTTTCGATGTCGCCTTCCCGCTCCGAAAACCATGGCATGATGACAAAGAGCGCTGGGTGATCCGGCAGGTCAGGCTGGCCAGCCCCGAGTGGCGTAAACAGAATATAGTATTCAACCTGGGTATAGGCTATCCATTCTAATACGGGACGAACCCGAAAAAGTGATTTAAGTCAACTATAACAATCCGGCTCGTAAAAAGCCCATATCTCCCGCACGAATAAATACTTTTTTCGACGCATATATTTTAAATACTGGCTCACTTACTTGAATGGCGGAATTCTATTTATCATATTTGTTGCAGATAAGAAATCCAATTCTGAAACACCGAACAGTTATCCAATATCTTAAAACTTATTTGTTTTAATCCAAACCTCTGAAAACACCCGTTGAAGCTCTAATTGAGTAAGATTGTAAAAGGCCGGCTTTCGCCGGTCTTTTTTATTTCACCCCATCAGTCCGACGGCATTTACTAACTTCAGACATCAAACTTCCAGTTATGAGATCTATACTGTTTTATGTCTTCCTGATTCTTATTTGCCACGCCAGTTATGCTCAACCCACACAAAAACCTCCTTTACATGGAAAAAACTGGATGGCCATCACGGGTAAGCCACTTGCAGCGCAGGCGGGAGCGATGGTTTTTCAGCAGGGAGGCAATGCGGTAGACGCCGCCTGCGCCATGCTGGCCGCAACCTGTACCATGTGGGATGTGTTAAGCTGGGGCGGGGAAACACAGGCTTTGATCTACAATCCAAAAACTAAAAAAGTAATCGCGATCAACGCCCTGGGCTTTGCCCCTACTGGAGCAACTCCGGAATTCTTCAAGGGTAAGGGTTATAATTTTCCACCTGAGTATGGTCCGCTGGCAGCCGTTACACCAGGCACACCCGGCGGCCTTTGTCACATGCTTGCTGAATATGGCACGATGAGTTTGAAACAGGTGCTAGCGCCAGCGATGCAGCTCGCGGAAGGCTATCCCATCGATGCGCAAACCGCCAATAGCATTGAAAGAGGAAAGGAAAGGATCAAGGAATGGCCATATAGTAAAAAGGTTTTTCTGACACACCCTGGTGAAAAGCGCGAAGCGCCTGAAGCTGGTGAAATTTTTGTACAAAAAGATCTGCTGGAAACGCTGAGAAAAATGGTTGAGGCGGAACAGCAGGCACTCAAACAAAATAAGAGTCGTAAGCAGGCGATCATGGCAGCTTATGATCGCTTTTATAAAGGAGATATCGCAAAAGAAATTGTAAGGGGATGCAGGGAACAGGGCGGCCTGTTTACCATGGAGGACCTGGCAAAATGGAAACCCATAGAAGAAGAACCGCTACATGTAAATTATAAAGGGATCGAAGTATACAAATTGCAGCAATGGACGCAGGGACCGGTGATGTTGCAAGCTCTTAATATTCTTGAAAACTTTGATCTCAAAAAAATGGGTTATAACAGCTCACAATACATTCATACCGTGTACCAGGCCATGAACCTGGCATTTGCCGATCGGGATTTTTATTATGGCGATCCTTATTTTCCCCCCGAAGAACCGATGCAGGGGTTATTGAATAAGGAATATGCTAAACAACGGGCTGCTTTGATCATTCCTGACAAAAACGATCCCCTGGTTGGTCCGGGTGATCCCTATCCTTTTGAATCAAAAACAAATCCCTGGCTCGACCTGATGAAGAAAAGAGGTTTTGATATCGCGCCCCCGACAAGGAAAAATTTTATGCCCACGCATGATGCTGGTGGCACTGCTGTAAACATTACGGATGAATATATGGACCGGCTTTGGCGCGGCACGACCAGTGTTGAGGCCGCAGATAAAGAAGGCTGGGTGGTATCTATCACTCCCAGCGGGGGCTGGCTGCCTGCCTGTATCGCCGGTAATACCGGCGTGGGCATGAGCCAGCGCATGCAAAGCTTTGTCCTGGATGCCGAATTAAACCCATTTAATGTGGTGGCGCCCGGCAAAAGGCCAAGGGTCACACTCACTCCTTCGCTCGCGTTGAAAGATGGAAAACCATTTCTCTCCTTTGCAGTGCAGGGCGGTGATACGCAGGACCAAAACCTGCTGCAGTTTTTCCTGAATATGGTCGAATTCGATATGACAGTACAACGTGCAAGCGAAGCCGCTAATATCAATAGCAACCAGCTTTGGCTTTCCCTCGGCGGCACCAAAACAGACGACCGTAAACCACAGCCCGGAAGTATATTGATCAACAACAATGTACCCGAGAAGGTCAGGGAAGAATTGAAGAAAATGGGTTATACCCTAAGTTTTGGCAACCGCACCAGCGGCCCCATCAACGCCATCTGGTTTGACTGGAAGCATGGCAGTTTGTGGGGTGGCTCCAGTAATCACGGGGAGGATTATGGGATCGGGTGGTAACGGAAACCTTCGTAGACTTTCTACTACAAAAACATCACAATTTCATCTATTCGCCATATTAGCCGATATCTTCACCTTTGCCTCGCAATCAAACAATTACCGGTCCGCCGGTTTATATATTTCTGATTAAGGTTTAAGGTTAATGATTCAAACGGGGCTTTCCAGCCCTGTTTTCTTTTTAGAGCATTTCCAACCCTTCCCCGGCAGCCCATCCATCAATTTTTCTGATTTTCCTTTTGAATATTGTATAACTTCAGAATCCTTCCTCAATCAAAAACTCTACTGGTATGAAAAGATTACTCGTGCTTTCAGCCCTGCTGTTATCACTAAACGCTATTGCACAGTTGGATGCAAGACTTTTCCGTTACCCGGATGTTTCGGCCACGCAAATCGCCTTTGTATATGGAGGTGATATCTGGTTAGTATCAAAAACCGGCGGAACCGCTTACCGCGTTACTTCTTCTACAGGTGAAGAAGCATTCCCCCGTTTTTCACCCGATGGAAAAAATCTCGCCTTTTCTGCTACCTATGATGGTAATACCGATGTGTACACCATGCCCGTGAGTGGCGGGGTGCCCACCAGGCTCACCTGGCATGCCGGGCCAGACCGGGTGGTCGACTGGCATCCTGATGGCAAACGAATTCTTTTTGCTTCAGGGCGCGAAAGTGGAACACCGGCTTACCGGCAATTGTACCTCGTATCTGCCAAAGGCGGATTACCCGACAAATTACCGGTGCCTTATGGTGAATTGGCTTCATTTTCACCGGATGGTAATAGTATTACTTATGTCACCAAGATCACAGAAAATTACCCGTTCAAAAGAATTCGCAGCGGACTTGCTTCGGATGTACTGATCTATGACCTGAAGAA
>JAEYVW010000240.1 GCA_023429365.1 Bacteroidota bacterium | reverse complement strand
TTTTAAAAAGATATTGTCATTCTGTTTCTCCCGCTGCACCTGGAAAAGTTCTTTTTAATGAATTTTTCTTTTGCTTGCCCGGCAGCAGGCTGTTACAGAATGACACCAAATTGAACCGCTCCGATAGCATTGGGGCGGTTTTTTTATTTTATACCTTCAGGAAATCAAAAGATAAAAACGCAATCCGACGGCCGCCCGACTCCAGACTCCTTACTTGACACGCGCGTCAGACGGGGACGTCAGACGCTAAGCAGGCTCCCGACTACCGACTATTGACTACTGACTGTGTCTTCTGGAAAGCCTCCAGCCCACACTGCAGCCATTCTGCAAATTCTTCCGCATCCGGGGTATAGTATTTTGTTTTTGTCAAAACCTTTTCGTCCGCGCTGATGATCGCGTACTGGGGCTGCGAGGTAGCTCCGAAATTTTCGGTTTGAAAAGTGGACCATTTATCACCCACCGTAATGATGGATTTTTCCTGGCCATTGCCGGCTTTGTAAACAGTTTGTTCAGTTAGGGGCAGCTTCTTTCTTTCATCCACGTACAGGGAAAGCACCACAAAACGTGTCCGCATCAGGCTGTCCACCAGGGGATCCGGCCAAACTTTTTCTTCCATCCTGCGGCAGTTCACGCATGCCCATCCCGTAAAATCGATCAACACAGGTTTATTTTCCCTTTTCGATATGGCAAGAGCCTCTTCATAATTATTATGGATCGGCTCAAGTTGGCTTTCAACTTTGTAAAGGCTATAAGTACGGGGTGGTGGAAACCCGCTGATCAGCTTCAGGTCAGCCCAGCGTGAATTGGTAAGACCAGGAATAAGATAAATGGTAAATGAGGCAAACAGGATTATAAATGCCAGGCGGGTAAAAGATATCTTTCTTACCGGTGAACTATGTGCGATCCTGATCTTGCCCAACAGGTATAAGACCATCAAAACACCTATTACGATCCATAACCCAATAAAAATTTCTCTCTTCAGCAAACCCCATTGTTCCACCAGGTCGGCATTTGATAAAAACTTTATTGCCAGGGCCAGTTCCAAAAAGCCCAGTATCACTTTTACATCAGTCATCCAGCCACCCGATCTGGGTAGGGACTGGAGCCAGTGAGGAAACATGGCAAATAACGCGAAAGGTAATCCAAGTGCCAGTCCGAAACCGGCAGCACCGGCTGTAAGTGGCCAGGCCCCCTGCTCAGCGACACCCACCAGCAGTGTACCGAGTATGGGCCCGGTACAGGAAAATGAAACGATCGCAAGTGTAAAAGCCATAAAGAAAATTCCTCCCAGGTTGCCCAATCCTGATTTGGAATCCATTCTATTGGCCAATCCTGCGGGTAACCCGATCTCATAGAGTCCAAAAAACGACAACGCGAATGCCACGAAGACGGCGAAGAACAGCAGGTTGAGCCATACATTGGTTGAAATATTATTAAAGATCTCAGGACTGATGGCTTCATTGGCGATATGAAACGGTATAGTGATGATCACATAGATCAGGAAAATAAACGAACCATAGAGGATCGCATTCCTGATACCCTTTTTCCTGTCCTGTGATTTTTTTGTAAAAAAAGTTACTGTCACTGGTATCATTGGAAACACGCAGGGTGTAAGCAAAGCGATGATACCTCCCAATAAGCCCAGCAGGAAAATTGTCAGAATACTTTTGCTTTCTGTACCGTCATCACCGCAGTTGTTTACCGGGTTGGCAAGATCGATTGAAGCAACTTTTATCGCGGAGCCTGTAACTACGCCGCCTTCCAGTGCCACATCAAAGGTAAATGCCGTGCCTGGATAAAACTCGTCGTTTTTACCATAGGTATACATCAGGCTGCCCTGTAACTGTGCCGGTACAGTGCCTTGTATCCGTATATCGGCCCTCCACTCCACATCACCTGCATGCAGCCTGACATTTGTATTTTCAAAAATTGGACTGCTTTCATCCACCGGTTGCTGGCCCGAGATAATAAAATCTCCCGACTTGCTAATGGCGGAATCAGCGAAATTTAATTCTGTTGTCTTTACATCCAGCAATACCTGGTTCGGTGCATAAATTTTCCAATCGCCGGATGCGGCCGTTGAAAAAATAAGCTCGTATCGCCCTTCTTCTAACTTTTTACTTTCAACTTTCCAGCTATGTGGAAGTGACTGTTCCTGCGACGATGCAGAATTGGTGAAGGAGAATAAAATGGCGGTTAGAATAATATGAGCACTGAGCTTTTTAAGCATGTTATCCGGTTTGATAAAGAAACGGGTTCTAAAAAAGAACCCGCTAATTATTTTCTGCTATTTGCTGCCTAGTTTAAGGGAACGGTAAAGCTGACTGTCTTTGGCGGCAAACATTTTTTATCATCGCAGGTCTGGTATTCAACACTGCCTGTAAGATTTGTTTTCGCGTTGGCTTTGAGTTTCACCACCTGTACAAAATCGACTTTGCCGGAATACTGGTTGGCGGATACTTCCAGTTTCTTATCATGAAACTTTTCCATTTTTCCCAATTCCCTGATATTACCTTCCAGGGAAAGCAAAGGATTACTATTTATTTTAAAGCCAGTGGGAATGGCAATCGCATCCTCAGGTTGAACCTGCGAATATAAATGCCAGCCTGTCGCCATGGTAGCGGTCAGGTGTACTTCATATGTTTTGTCGGCAATTTTTTTTGATGTAAATGACCAGCTTACCGGGTTCAACTGGGCGTTTGCTGCTGCTCCGGCAAGGACGAGGCAAAAAAGTACGAGTAGAGGTTTGATTTTCATTTCCTTAAATTATAAAACCGTGTAAAATTAACCAGATTTTCCCGTTTTAATAATTATAAAACGATAAAAGGATGCTAATTCCCCCAGGGCCGGGGGCGAAATTTTTAAAGACTGTATATAATAGAAAGAAAGGCGTGCTATTAGTTAACCAACACCCCGGCCATCAGCAAATCCTTTATGATCTGCCTGCCATCGGTATTGCCAAGTGCCTGAGAACAAGCCCTTTCGGGGTGGGGCATCATACCAAAAACATTCCGGGCCTCGTTGCAGATACCTGCGATATTGTTGATGGCTCCATTGGGGTTAGACTCGGGAGTTTCCTTCCCGTTCTCATCACAGTAGCGGAAGATCACCTGTCCGTTTGCCTCCAACTGAGCAAGGGTCTGCTCATCGGCATAATAGCGGCCTTCGCCATGAGCCACCGGTATTTTATAAATATTGGAGGATTGATCTTTTATAAAAACGTTTTTGCAGACGAACTGCTGCTGGCTGTTTCTAAGCAGCGCACCCGGCAACAAATGAGATTCGCATAGGATCTGGAAACCATTGCAGACACCCAGTATTTTACCACCGGCATTGGCAAACTCGATGATGCTTTGCATTACAGGGCTAAACCTTGCGATGGCGCCACACCGTAGATAATCGCCATATGAAAATCCACCGGGGAGAATGATACAATCATCCGTTGTAAGCTGCCCCAGGTCACTGTTCTTATGCCAAAGCATAGTAACTTCCTGGCCGAGATCATACTTCAAAGCATCATACATATCCCTGTCACAATTAGACCCGGGAAAAACAACCACACCAAATTTCATGTATCAGTATTTTGAACTGCAAAGATAAAGAACAGCCGTGAGTTTGTTTGTTAGTAATTCTCAGTCCGAAGAAACTACAAACTACGAACTTCGAACTACGAACTTCGAACTTCGAACTACGAACTTCGAACTCCTCTACCACCCCGGACCATAGTATTGATAAGTAATAATAAATGCCACAGTGAGCCAGAATAATAAAAGTGGGAAAATACGGAGAGTAGAATGGAGGTAGCCAAAACCGTGAAACGCAGCCATCGGCACCATCGCCATGATCCAGTTTTCAAAAGTGTCGCTGGTATTGACAAAAGGCAAAAGCAGGGCAGTGAGCAGGTACAGTAGCAGGAGACTCCATCCCTTTCTGACATTGATCAGCATTCGCCTGAGATTCTCCTGCACATAATACCCGCCGGCGAGGAACGGCACCAGGATCAGGAAAATACTGGCTCCCAGCCAGGCCGACTGCTTCAAGGATGGAAAACCCAGTTGAATAAGCGGTACAAACTGATCCCAGCCAAAATCGCCCGCAACAAAAGTGTAGATCGCGTAGAAATAGAATGGTGTGGTGATACCCAGCAAACAGATCAGCCATTCATTTAACCGGATAGGACGCATCACTGCCAGGGCCAGAAAAACCCAGATTACAAACGTGAGCGACGAAATAAACAGGTAAGCGGCAATACCCAATGCCAGGCCAATATTGAAAATACTGCCTTTTGCGTTGGGCTTATTATATACGCCAAATAAGGCAGACAGAATGTATAATAAAATCGTGTTACAAATAAGCGGTGATGAAAAATAATTCCATTCAGGTAAAAGAGATGTGATGAGCAGGTAAGCTATTCCCGCCAGATAGTTGGGCTTATTCATCATGCGCTGGTTATTGATAAACCGCGTGATCATAATGGCCTGGGTGATGAGTAAAATAAAGGCTAGAACAGGGTACATGATCGGCGAAGTCCCTGCCATTCCATTAAAAAAATCAACGATTGCCTCGTAAAGGATACCATCGCTTTGCCGCACAATAGGCACATGCGGCTCCATAAACATAGGTAACTTGATTAGTAACCCTGTTATCAGGAGGAGGAGCAGGTTAGCTGGGTTTTTCTGTCTAAATATTGCGATCACGGATATGGAAATTACTTCTTCATTCAGTTATATTCAAGTTTTGCAAAACAAATATAATTTCTGTAAATACAGGGTATTATCACCTGCCGCGCACTAACCTGTTTGGCAAACTTCGGCATCAGTTCGTATCCACGATCGAGATTTTTCAAAGTAGGATTGCGTGTGATCTTCCCATCAGGCGTCAGGCTGAAATCATTTAGCAGGTTGGCTCTTCTTTCCAGGTTGTTGAAGAGAAAATGCAATTCTCCACCTGTATTCATGATCTGGTACGACAACAATTCATCTGACTGGTCATCGAACTGCTCTTTTGATATAATGCTGCTCCATTCGCGTTTCCCGTACTTATCAAACGACATCACCGCGATATTATCGGCCTGATACCTTACGTTCTGACCATAATTCCAGCGATTGCCCCATAAACTATTATAAGAATATGGCGAATAATAATAGTAATCGTAAGTGCGCAGGAAAGGCGAACCATACAGGTTGTTCCAGCGATTCCATCCGCCACCACGCGATGTGGTATAATAAGCCTCGCTGCTGATAAGGAAACCGCCATCCCTTCTCGTGATGATATTCCGGATAAAATAATCATTGAAAGCCGTTCTCATACTGGAATTTCCACGGGCCTCCCGTCTTAGTTCTTCGCTAAAGCTGACCGTATCTTCCACAACAGGCTGGGCACTCTGCTTATCCCATATATAAAAATAATACCCGTCGATATTTCCCCTTCTTTGCTTGTAATAAAAAGATGTAACGAAATAGCGTTTATTATAATTATCAGGTTTTATCCGTATCTCATCAAGATATTTTTTCTGGGTATCCAGTTCTTTTACCAGGAAACTATCGGACCGGGCATACTTGATGATCAAAGAGGCGTTCCCGATATTTTCATTATTCACGCGGTCAAACTTTGTAAAGATCAGGTCACCATCATTGTCGAGCTGGAATTCATTCAGGTAGTCATTCCGGTCGTCCATAGGCATACTAAGTCGGCTCCTCTTGATCTCATTGAGTTTGTCATCGAGCAACAAACTAGTAATCACATAAAGCTTTTTATTCTTACTGTTGATCTTGAACACCATGATCTTGCTCTTATCCTCGCTTGTCAGCACAGAATATATCTTATTATCGGCGCCGAAATTCACCTGTGTGGTATCTAATTCCACCAATTCACTCATTTTATTTCCATTGCCATCGATTTTGGCGGCGACACAGTAGATAATATTCCTTTTCCGGTACTGGTAGATCATATACGCAAAATCCGTATATGGGAAAAAGTCGACATTGATCACCCTGTCATTATCCGGAAGATAATCCTGTTCTACACTGGCAACCTCCCTCATGTCGTTGTCCAGAATTGAGATCCAGTTCTTATTCCGGATATTTTTATAGATAAGAAAATTATTATTGATCTTACCGATGATCTCAAAGTTGAGCCTTCGGGTATCGTCTTTACCAGGCTCAGAATAAACAAGCCGCTGCGCCTCCAGGGAAAACGACGCGAACACTAAAGCCAACACCGACAAAAACAAACCCCTTTTGTACATAATAATCTGATTTTTTGCATATTAAAGTTAAGAACGCTTCCCCAAAAATGAGCAGTTAATTTAAAGTCGCGGGTTTAAAAGACCAATAACACAAACGTTCAGTTGCATGTGAAATTGCTGCATCCGGTTTGGTGATAATCTTTTAACAGGTCAATCGTTATAATTAGTTTTTGCTTATACCTTTGCAGGCAGTGCCAAGGAATTAATGATACCTACCAGAATCTATTAACTTCAGTTCGTGAAAATACCGACTAATAAAGTCACAGCAGCGGGACTACTCATAGCTTTAGGAATTATTTACGGTGATATTGGAACATCCCCCCTTTATGTATTTAACGCGATCATCAGCAACCGGGTGATCGACGAATCACTGATCCTGGGTACGCTTTCCTGCATCATCTGGACGCTCACTTTACAAACTACTATCAAGTATGTGATCCTAATACTCCGGGCCGACAACCGCGGGGAGGGTGGCACATTCGCGCTTTATGCCCTGGTGAGAAGGAGAAGAAAATGGCTGGTGGTGCCGGCTATGCTTGGCGGTGCAGCGTTGCTGGCCGACGGAATTATCACCCCTCCTATTTCGATCACCTCCGCAGTGGAAGGATTGGGTAAGTTGCCGGCGCTTCGTGGTATAACCGATGATGCACTGGTCATCATTGTTTTGATCATCCTGTCATTATTCTTTTTCCTGCAACAATTTGGAACGGCATCGATCGGTAAGATATTCGGACCCATCATGCTCACCTGGTTTACCATGCTGGCCATTCTGGGCGGGATACATGTTTTCGATGATCTTAGTATTTTTAGATCACTCAGTCCCTACTATGCGATCGAGTTTCTAAGGACCTACCCACAGGGATTCTGGCTACTGGGGGCTGTTTTCCTTTGTACTACAGGAGCGGAAGCGCTCTATAGTGATCTCGGGCATTGCGGGAAAGGAAATATCAGGAACTCCTGGATCTACGTCAAGACCTGTCTGCTGATTAATTATTTCGGACAGGGAGCTTACCTGCTTTCCGAGCATACCGGTTTACAAATTACTCCCGAGATCAGGAAAACGATGGGCATCAATGCCTTTTACGATCTCATGCCGGAATGGTTTATCATTCCCGGCGTTGTGATCGCTACCACGGCCGCAATCATCGCCAGCCAGGCCATGATCTCAGGGGCATTTACGCTGATCAGTGAGGCCATGCGACTCAACCTATGGCCAAAAATGAAAATACGTTACCCTTCTGAAGAAAAAGGACAGCTATTTATTCCCGGGATCAATCTCCTGCTGTATATCGGCTGCGTAGGCATTGTTTTGTATTTCAGAAAATCATCCGCCATGGAGGCAGCTTATGGACTGGCTATCATCGTCACCATGCTTGCCACCACTATGCTTTTTGCCAATTACCTTGTATTACACCGCTATAAAAAATATAAGATCTATATTTTCCTGGTGGGTTACCTGATTGTGGAGGGCGTTTATTTTGTGGCATTGATGGATAAATTTGTTCATGGTGGTTATATCACTTTATTGATCGGCGGCTTCATGTTTACGATCATGTATGTATGGTATCGCGCCAGGAAGATTAAAAACCGCTATGTGGAGTTTGTGCGGATGGAGCATTATATTCCCAAGATCCAGGAATTAAGTAACGACAAAGCCATTCCCAAATACGCAACGCACCTGGTTTACCTTACCAGTGCCAACAATCCGAAAGAGATCGAACACAAGATCATTTATTCCATACTGAACAAAAAACCAAAGCGGGCGGATATCTATTGGTTTGTACACGTCGACACACTTGATGATCCATATACTTCCGAATACAAGGTGGAACATATCATTCCAAACGATATCATCCGTATCGATTTCCGACTTGGATTCAGAATGGAACCGCGGATCAACCTGATGTTCCGAAAAGTGGTGGAGGACCTGGTGGCCAACAAAGAAGTGAATATTATCAGTCGTTATGAAAGCCTTGCCAGCAGCAACACGGTTGGCGATTTTCAGTTTATGGTGATGGAAAAATACCTGAGCCAGGACAACGAGCTGCCTTTTATTGAGCGGGTGATCATGAAACTGCATTTCTGGCTGAAGGAACACAGCCTGTCTGAGGAAAAAGGTTTCGGTCTCGACGTTGCGAATGTTACAGTGGAAAAATTCCCGCTGATCGTAGCACCCGTTACGAGCCTGAGACTGAAAAGAGTGGAAGACTAGTCGGGAGCGATAGTCGGGAGTCGGGAGTCAAGAAGCGTCTGACGTCCTCATCTGACGCAGGTGCAGCAGGGAGTCCAAAAAGCGTCTGACGTCCTCGTCTGACGCAGGTGCAGCAGGGGTTTGTAGTTAGTAATCATTGCTGTCCGGAATAAAATCTTGGATAGTTGTCAGAACCTTTGACCCGCGCGGCATCTATGACTTTTACATTTACAGGGGCTTTGCTTTATTTTTTTCTGGAGACTCTTACTTTTGCTGGCCGTAGTTGAAATGTATCGATGTGTCAGGATACCACAGCGCACACTGCGGACACAGCGAAGTATTCGCATCAGGTCCTGTTCTACGTAGCAGATTTTATCACGAAAACGGCTTTCGCTGTGCTTG
>JAEYVW010000186.1 GCA_023429365.1 Bacteroidota bacterium | reverse complement strand
ACGCATTCGGAATATTGTGAATGGATTTGATGTCGATCTCGATCAGCAGGACTGGTATGATCTCTACAATACTTCGCGTGAAGAAGTGCATTCGAAGCAGGAGTTTGCGGAGTAGCCTTTTTCTGAGAATTGGGACCCGATAGCTATCCGGTTAGTAATTTGGAATTTGGGTCGAGACTTGTTGAAACGCGATGTTTGATGGAATCGAAAAGTTGTTCTCTTAGTTCATAGGAATACCCCACCTAATTCCGAATTCCCAATCATTGCCTGTGTACTTTTTTTCATCGGTGTCCATGGAATGCCGGAACTCCCGTTCCGGCCAGCAAGAACGGAACGGAGTTCCGTTTTACCAGCTATCTGCCTGCTCGTCTAACCTTCGCGGCAAGACGGCTTACCTTAATTTTCTTAACGCATTTTTCTGAGGCCAAATTCCCATCCCAATCATTGATGTCGAAATACTCTCAAAGTGGCTTTTCTTAATTTTCGTATCGCTCGAATATTTTTTTTTTCAGCGGTGGCCATGGATGCCGGAACTCCCGTTCCGGCCAGCAAGAAACGGAACGGAGTTCCGTTTTACCAGCTATCCGGACCGCTCGTTTAACCTTCGCGATAAGACGACTTACCTCAATTTTCTTAACGCCATCTTTCTGAGGCCAAATTCCCTGACAGCAATGATCCAGAATTCTAAACCCGATAGTTATCGGGTCCTAATTACTTCAACCTCCTATTAGTATAAGCAGAATAATCCACCAGGATGGTCTCGTAATCCTGGTGCATGAGCGGTGAGGTGAGCAGGAAATCAGCAGTAGCGCGGTTACAGGCAGTGGGAATATTCCAGGTGGCTGCTACGCGGAGTAAAGCCTTTATATCGGGATCATGCGGCTGGGCTTCCATTGGGTCCCAAAAAAAGATCAGGGCATCCAGCTTTCCTTCCGCAATACTGGCACCGATCTGTTGATCACCGCCTAAAGGTCCGCTGAGAAATTTATAGATGGGTTGATCAAGCGCTGCCTCCAGCAAACTGCCGGTAGTACCGGTTGCAAAGAGCTGGTGTTTGGATAACGCCACTTTATTATAGATCGCCCACTCGATTATTTCATCCTTCATATTATCGTGTGCCACCAATGCTATCCGCTTACGACTTGCCAGAGTTCTTGTATTCATGTTCCTGGTTACCTGTTTAGATCAATTAAAAAAAGAAAGCCAATATGAAATTACATATTGGCTTCCAAACAGGTCAGAAGAAAAAGAGGGCCAGCTTATTTAAATTCTGCCGACACGGTGATCTTTGGTTTCTTGGCAACTTTACCGCCATCAATAGGTACACCAGAGATTCCAAAATCGGCGAGGGTAATGGTGAAATCAGAGTTGAGCGTAATAGCGCCATTTTTAACTACGATGGTGCCAGGTACTTTGATTTTCTGTTCCTTACCTTTTACATCAAGTGTACCTTCGGCTTCAGCGTTATAAGTACCATCTTGACTGAAATTCACTTTCGAAAGATCAATGATATTTCCTTTGAAAGAAAATTTCGGAAACTGGTCAGAGTTCAACCATTTCTCACCATTAAAATGGTCCTGCATGGTTGGATTCTTAAAAGTGAAGTTTTTAACGGTCGCTTCAAAATGAACAGCGCCGGTCTTAGTGTCGAGCGCGCCAATCACGGTTTTATTTTCCGCTTTGGGAAGCGCATCGAGTGAAGTTGTGGCATCAAATGCAACGATGGCCGATGTGGTTGTCTTTCTCTGCGCGAAGAGAATGCCGGTGTAAGCAATAAAGCCGAGGATAAGAACTGTTTTTTTCATTGGTGCTTTTTTTTGTGTGTGTGTTATGGTATTTATCAATTGTTTAATGTGCATCTTTTAAAACTGATGGCCTGGGTGCCGAGTATCTCGCTGTATATTCCACCGCTACAGGAACCTTTGATCGACGCCGAATCACCCACCTCCAAAGTCTTTGCTTCGCCGCTGTGCTGTTCCTGGAAATTGAATATGACATAGGAACCGCTAGTGCTGTCAACAAATTTTATATTCACCGTAGTATCCGCCGCCTCTATTTCAGAAACCCTGCCATTAACTGTTACGATTTTGTTTACATACTTCTCATTAGCTGCCTTGCCGTCATTTTCAAATTCTTTTATAAATGCATCGGCGCTAACGGTATATGCTGCTTCCCGGTCTTTGGTGTCTGCAAACTTTTCCGTGG
Organism: Bacteroidota bacterium; assembly: GCA_023429365.1. Lineage (GTDB taxonomy): Bacteria > Bacteroidota > Bacteroidia > Chitinophagales > Chitinophagaceae > Terrimonas_B. The sequence goes on along the minus strand of JAEYVW010000186.1, from coordinate 3,222 downwards.
CTACATACCAGTAAATCGCAGCACCTGCGACAGCCAGTAACAACACCGTTAATAATACTTTCTTAACCCAGGGACGTTTTGATCTCGTCATCTTAAAAATTTAGCTCGGGGCATCAGCTATTAATCCCCCGGATAGGTAGACAAATATACAATGTTTAAACATTGACCGTATGGGCCTATAACTAGAAAATGAAAAGCCGTCCTGCCCGAGGCGAGACGACTTACTCACTAACACACCCACCGGCCCATACGGGCAGTGAATAATTTATATAGCCTGTACTTCCTTAATTTTTTCCCGGATCTTTCCTTCGATCTCTTTTGCCAGCTCCGGGTTATCGGTCAGCAACTGCTTCACAGACTCACGTCCCTGGCCGAGTTTATCGCTGTTGTAGCTAAACCAGCTACCACTTTTTTGAACAATTCCTAACTCAACACCCATGTCAATGATCTCACCAGTTTTAGAGATCCCTTCTCCAAAAATGATATCGAACTCAGCAGCTCTGAAAGGTGGGGCTACCTTGTTCTTAACGACCTTCACTTTTACCCGGTTGCCTACTGCTTCATCGCCATCCTTGATTTGTGTGCTGCGACGGATATCGAGCCGCACGGAGGCGTAAAATTTCAACGCGTTACCACCGGTAGTGGTCTCGGGGTTGCCAAACATGACCCCGATCTTTTCGCGTAGCTGGTTTATGAATATACAGATGGTATTTGTCTTGGAAATGGTTGCAGTGAGCTTACGAAGCGCCTGGCTCATCAGCCTGGCATGAAGCCCCATTTTGCTATCACCCATCTCTCCTTCCAGCTCGCTTTTTGGTACAAGCGCTGCTACTGAGTCAATTACAACTACATCCAGCGCGCCAGAAAGGATCAGTCGGTCGGCAATTTCCAAAGCCTGCTCACCATAATCTGGCTGTGAGATCAAAAGATTATCGACATCTACACCCAGTTTCTGGGCATAGGCACTGTCAAAAGCATGCTCGGCATCGATGATGGCACACATCCCACCTTTTTTCTGCGCCTCAGCGATCACATGTGTAGCTACCGTGGTCTTACCAGAAGACTCAGGACCATAGATCTCGATCACCCTTCCGCGGGGCAGACCACCGATCCCCAGCGCCACGTCCAAGCCTATTGAACCGGTAGAGATCACTTCCTGCTGGATCTCGCCTTTTTCATTCATCATCATCACGCTGCCCTTACCATAGTCCTTCTCTATTTTGTCCATGGTCAGCTTTAATGCTTTGAGCTTTTCACTATTATTTGACATGTCGATTGATTTTTCAGATTTAGCCATTTTTCAAAATTATGATTTACATATTCCCGCCTAAATAAACTTATAAACAATGCGAAACTAAAGTATTTAGCATTACAAAACTAATATTTTTTGTATTATTTATCATGGTGATAAACCCCGTTTTAAAACGTTTTTTTATGTCAGGGGAGAATTTTATCGGCGCCGATGGCCAATACTTGCGAGACAATACCCACCAGCAGTCCTGTATAAATTTCAGCCGGCGTATGGTCCGATACAATGAAACGAGCGGTGCAGACTACTCCTGCGATCAACACTGCGAGGGATAAGTAAATGGAATAATTTCCTGACTGGGTAAATGAAAGTATGGTCATAAACATCAGCAGTATGCCCATGGAAATGGCATGCATACTTACTTTCATATATATATTAACAAGCAGACCGATCGAGGATGCCAGGAAGATCGCCATTGAAAGCAGCACTACTTCTTTGGAGAACTGTGGCTGGTTGCGCAAAACATAACTCATCCAGAAATAGTAAACCCCACATGCGATATAAGGGATAACCCGCTCTTTTTGTGTTTTCAGGAAAATCGAGTCAAGGAAACCCAGCGCTTTTGCCAGTAAAACCGTAATTAGCGGGAAGAAACTGTACATGATCACAAAGCGCAGTATGGTCAGGATCTTTTGCGCGGGTGTAAAACTGACAAACAAATAAGGTTGTACGGTGATCAGGAACCAGGCAATATAAACCGGCACAAAAAGGGGATGGAATACATAGGAAATCAGTTTTGCAAGAAACTGAATCACAGCATTTTCAGGCTGATGACTGGTATCCCTGAATTCCTGGAGCTGGCTGCCACGGTCCACGATTAACCTTGAACTCATAAAAAAGGAACATTTTTTGCAAAGTAAAGCGTTTACAAAAATAGGATCGGGATCTATTCTTCCACTCCAATAATTGTATATGAAAATCAAGCTCTTACCAGTATTACTGTTTTGTCTGTTTGCCACGCTGAATGGGATGGCCCAATCCAGTTATGTGAAACGATATAAACCCCTCGCCGATTCACTATCCGATGTATATGGTGTCCCTACTTCTGTGATGCTGGGCGTTGCCATCATTGAATCGGGTGCGGGCAAAAGCCGGAATTGCCGCCTGCTTAATAACCATTTCGGTATAAAAGGAAAAAACAATTTGCAAAAAACACACGGTATCAAGTCAAGCTATAAGCAATATAAAGATAGCAGGGCTTCCTATATTGCCTTTTGCCAGTTAATGACAAGAAAGAAATTTTATTCGAAGCTGAAAGGAAATAAGGATCATCATGCCTGGCTTGACGCGATCAGCAAAGCCGGGTATTCCACGGTTCCTGATGTCTGGAAAAGAAATATTACTGCGGCTATCCGCAAACATAAATTGGCGGGGGAGTAAATAGCATTATTAAAGCAGTTCAGCTGGAGAAACGGTCTTAACGCGACCTCTTTGTCTTTAGTTAGAATGAAAAAATTAGTGATCCATAAAAAATCCTGATTGTATTGCAAATCTGAAAACATGTAGGATCCCAGCCCCAGCGGGGCGGCGTTTTGGTAGCACAAACGTTCCCGTAGAAATTTGAGTGCCGTAGGAACGACGTTATGGTCCAATAAAACGATCAAAACATTCGCGAATAAATATTTTCATAACGAATCCACCAAAACATCATCCCTACGGGGTTCATATCTAATATTACGTCATTTTCTACCATAACGTCGTGCCTACGGCACTTTGGTGTTTTCGGTCTTAAATCGATTCTTCTGTCTTTGGATTTGCCAATGATGGGATCATCCGACAATCATTGTCGCATGCTAAAATTCACAATTGAATTCCCGATTTGAATCTTCCGGGATCACAGCCCCAGCGGGGCGGCGTTTTGGTAGCACAAACGTTCCCGTAGAAATTTGAGTGCCGTAGGAACGACGTTATGG
>JAEYVW010000160.1 GCA_023429365.1 Bacteroidota bacterium | reverse complement strand
TACCAGGCCGAGCGGGCGATGGGTTATGAGCCGGAATTTATGCGAAACATGCTCCAGCTGAACAACGGTAATCACCCGGGAAGTGATTCAGCAATGCCTTTTTTCAGTGAGATAGGGCAGTTAAGCGGCGTTCATGCCACGGATTGGAGCTGGAGTGTCCTGTTGGCTGATTTTAATAACGATGGCTGGAAGGATATCCACGTAACCAATGGAATAGGAAGGGATTTCACGGATGCGGATTTCCTGGAATTCAGCAGTAATATTTTCAGCAGCAACCGCAACAGGACGGAACAGGAGAGCGCCATCAGGAAGAAGTTGGCTTCACTTCAGCATGTTAACCTTCCCAATTATTTATACCTCAATAATGGCGATTTAACATTTGCTGATTACTCGGAGCAGGCCGGAATTAATGAGCTGTCGATGTCGAACGGCGCCGCATATGCCGATCTCGACAACGATGGCGACCTCGACCTCGTGATTAACAATATCAATAAGAAGGCATTCGTTTTTCTTAATAATACCAATCAGGAGAGCAAGGGTGCCACTAATCATTTTTTAAGTCTCCGACTGAAAGGCGACAGTCTCAATAAGAACGGATTTGGGGCTAAGGTACTTGTATATGCAAATGGCCAAATCCAATTCCAGGAAGCTTACCCGGTGCGTGGTTACTTTTCTTCTGTAGACCAGCAAATGCTCTTTGGCCTTGGGGATAATGATCACGCAGATTCACTGGTAATTATTTGGCCCGACGGCAGGAAGCAATCATTAAAGAATATTTCCGCTAATACAACACTTGAACTTTTATGGAAAAATGCAGGTGCCGGTTCTTTGTCAGCCGAATCCCGGCAGCCACTTCTTTTTACAGACATTACCTCATCTGCGGGTTTGGAGTACCGGCATCACGATAACCCATTTAACGACTACGCGACCCAGCGACTATTGCCACAAAAATATTCGCAACTAGGGCCATTTATTGCCACCGGAGATGTAAATAACGATGGCGCCACTGATTTTTTTATTGGTGGAGGATTTAATTTTTCAGGCAAGATATTTACCCAACAGCCGGATTATGTTTTTAGCTCAAATAACCTTATAGATAGTATCAAGTTTGAGGAGGATATGGATTGTGTTTTGTTTGATGCGGATAATGATGGAGATGCGGATCTGCTGGTTACCAGCGGCGATATGCAATACGAAGAAAACTCAATTTATTATAAACCCCGGTTGTATAAAAATGAGGGCCAGGGCCGCTTCAGTTTAGCACCAACCGCGATTCCCGATGAAATAAGAATTATCGCAGGTTGTGTAAGTGCGGGCGATTATGACGGCGACGGAGATCTCGATTTATTCATTGGTGGCCGCGTTTCAAAAAAGTATCCGCAGGCTCCCCGGAGTTATTTGCTACAAAACAATAGTGGTGTTTTTACTGATGTTACACAGAAAGTTTCACCTGCTTTAGAGAATGCGGGTATGGTTACTTCTTCGGTCTGGACTGATTTTGACAAAGATGGTCAGGTCGATCTCGTCATAGCAGGGGAATGGATGCCGTTACGGTTTTTTAAGAACAATAATGGCAAGTTGGTAGATGCCACTTCTGCCACGGGATTAGGCCAGGCAAATGGTATGTGGCGAAGCCTGGCAGCTACGGATATGGACAATGATGGTGATATTGACCTGGTGGCGGGCAACCTCGGACTTAATTGCGATTTCCAGGTAAGTGCGGAAGAGCCTATGCAACTTTATGCCACAGATCTCGATGGGAACGGCAGTATAGACCCTTTGATATTCTTTTATATTAAAGGCGAAGATGGGAAAAAGCGATCTGTTCCTGCCATTACACGGAACAGGTTTTCTGACCAGGTGCCTGGAATTAAAAAGCGGTTCCTGCATCACGGGGACTACGCAAAGGCTACGTTTAACGACATTTTTAAGGGACATGATAAGGATAAGATTTTACAACTTCATTGTGAGGAAACTCGGTCCTGCTATTTTGAAAATCTAGGCAACGGGAAGTTCGTTAAGCGCCCGCTTCCTGTTGAAGCACAGTTTGCACCCGTCAACGCTATACTATGCGATGATTTCGATAACGATGGTTTTAAAGACCTGTTGCTGGCAGGTAACGAATACCAGGCAGAGGTGATCTCCGGAAGATATGATGCATCCTATGGTTGTTTTCTACGCGGTAACAATACAAAATCATTTACCCCGGTATCCCCGGTAAAAAGCGGTTTTATCTTAAATGGTGATGTAAAAGATATGGAGCTAATCACACTTCCCAACCAGGAAAAAATAATTCTTGTGGCTGTCAATAATGATCTGATGCGGGTTTTCAGGATAGCAAGGAAATAATGGGTAATCTCGGGATAACTAACTGATTCGATATTTAAATCCAAAGCAAGGGCAGACTATCAGGGCATCACCTGGTCTACCTTGATGAGCTTATAGGAAATGGATTGCCTGGAGAAGGAAATAAAAAATTCAATTCCCACAAGTGCTCCGCGGTATTCGTACAGGAATATCAGGCCCTCTCTTTCTTCCATGATTCCAACGATGGAACGCTCCTGTTCGTTATAACTATAAGTTATTAATTGTTTTTGATCGGGGAAGGTTCTTTCCTCGTGCTGGGAATAGTAGTTTGAATACTTGACAGGCATAGATAAGGTTTCAGGAAGCAGGTACCTGGTCTGGGCACTGAGCTGCTCCGCACCGGCAAGGTAAGACTTTTAAAGATCATACCCCCTCGATACTAAAACCTGACCACTTCCCAAAAGGCTTTCTTTGGTTTCAAATCCTTATCAAAAAGTAAAGGATAGTCTTTTCTTCCTCTAACAGGGAAATTATCAAGCCAGCTATGCCTGTCGGAAATATTCCAGAAGGTAACTGAGCTGATATGGTCTTTATATTTCCTGAAGAGATCAAATATCATTTTATATGAATCTATCTGTAGTTGTTCTTTTTGAGTCGTAAAAGCTGTGTCTGCATCAGCCGCTGTTTTTTGCCTCGCGCTATGTTCCTTGGGATACACTGAAATATCCAGCTCGGTAATATGTATTTCAAGACCCAGCTCCGAAAAGTCTTTTAAGGTTTGTTCCAGTTGTTCCCGTGATGGTTCATTCGTAGCCCAATGCCCCTGCAATCCAACACCGTGAATAGGGACCCCTTTTTCCTTCAGCTCTTTGATCAGCCTGACGATCTTTTTTCTCTTCTCGGCGTTGATCTCATTGTAATCATTATAAAATAATAAGGCATCAGGGTCGGCGGCATGTGCCCATTCAAAAGCTTTGGCGATATATTCGTCGCCGCAGATCTGGTACCATAGGGAAGGTCGCAGGTATTCATCTTTTTTATCACTGATGGCCTCGTTTACCACATCCCACGCATAAATGCTGCCTTTATAACGGCTGACTACTGTTGTTATATGGTCTTTTAACCTCGCCAATAACACCTCCTTAGTAACCTGGTTGCTATCGGCATCAATAAACATCCATCCTGGCGCCTGCTGGTGCCAGCACAGCGTATGCCCACGGAACTTCATATTATTTTCTTTTGCAAATACAGCAATAGCATCTCCACCAGCCCAGTTGTATTCGTTTTCTTTCGGATGGATAGGGCCCATTTTCATAGCATTCTCAGCGGTCAGGCTGTTGAATTGCGACAAAATAAGGTTTGTCTCATCAGTTTTTAAAGCCCGTGGTGATACGGCTACTCCGATGTTAAAATGATCTTTGTAATAATCCTTCAGCCCTTTACTATTATTGGCACCCGTAGACGTTTTGGTTTGGCCATAGCATCCAACCGACAGCAAACAGGATAGGCTAAAGCAGCATACAAAACTTAACTGTTTCATGAGCGGTATTTTTATATAATTAAATCGAGGATAAGCACTCCTGCCAGGCCCAGTATGGAAATGATCGTCTCCATTACCGTCCATGATAAAAATGTCTGGCGTAATGATAAATTAAAAAACTCCTTAAACATCCAGAAGCCGGTATCGTTGACATGTGATCCAAAAACACTGCCGGTGCCCACGGCCAATACCATCAGTTCAGGCGATACGGTACCCGCTTCTACCAATGGCGATACCACACCCGCCGCAGTAATGCCTGCTACAGTGGCTGATCCGATGGTGACCCGCAACAATGCCGTCACGATCCAGGCAAACAATAATGGCGGCATTTGCCACTGGCTGCTGAACGAGGCAATATAATCACCTGTACCGCTATCTGTCAGCACCTGTTTGAAAACACCACCCGCTGTGATGATCAGCAGGATCAGCGCGATCCCCGCAATGGCATCACCAAGCCATTTCATCGTAGTTTCCATCGAATGCCCCGACCGCAATCCGAACTGCCAGGCAGCTAGTAAGACGGCGATAAGCAGTGCGATGGTAGGATCACCGAGAAAGAGTAAAATTTTCCTGAGCCCGTTTTCTTCATCCAAAAAATTATTTGCTACTACGGCCATGGCAATGAGCAACACGGGGAGTAAGGCAATAAAAAAACTGGGTAATGCGGCGGGTAATTTTTTTTCGATGCTGTTTTCTTTTACAGCATAAAGACCATTGCTGGCTTTAACCCCTTTCAGGAAACGCCCCAACACAGGTCCGGCGAGTATGACCACCGGTATCGCGATCATCATTCCATAGATCAGCGTTTTTCCCATATCGGCTTTAAACGCGTTGACCAATACAACAGGCCCAGGATGCGGTGGCAAAAAGCAATGGGTGGTTGATAATGCCGCAGCCATGGGTATAGCTATGTATAAAAGAGGCAATCCTGTTTTGCGGGCGATGGAGAAAACCAGTGGCACGAGGATCACAAAACCTGCATTATAGTATAAAGGAATGCCTACCAGGAACCCTGTTAGCATCACTGCCCACTGTATATTACTTTTTCCGAACTTGTTAATTAGTGTTGAGGATATCTTTTCAGCAGCGCCACCTTCTTCCAGGATTTTACCAAGTATGGCGCCCAGGCAAATGATAAGCGCCAGTCCACCTAAGGTGCTGCCCACGCCATTTTCTACGGATTTCAGTATTTCGGCAGGCTGCATGCCAAGCAGTGCGCCGGCAATGATGGCAACTATCAACAACGATAAAAAAGGGCTAACCTTTCTTACGGTTAAAAAGACCTGCAGGGCAATCGCGAAAATGATGATGGGGAATGTCATTTATTATCGTACTGTATTTGTCAATGTACCGATATGGTCAATGCTGATCCGGATCACATCACCACTCCTAAGTGTAAAGTCATGGCCGGGTACAATACCCGTTCCCGTCATCACCAGGCAACCAGAGGGAAAGGAGCATTCGCGGTAAACAAACGACACCAGTTCCTTCACGCTGCGCTTCATCTGGCTTATTGCAATAGATTCATCGAAAACTGTATTGCCATCACGTTCTATCTCTAGCTTAATATTGCTGGCCGGGTCGAGTGGTTCATTTGTCAAATAAATGCAGGGTCCCAGTGCGGCAGATCCGTCATAGGTTTTGGCCTGCGGCAGGTACAAAGGATTTTCACCTTCAATACTCCGGCTGCTCATATCATTTCCAATTGTATAACCGATGATCTTACCTGATGATGTAAC
>JAEYVW010000098.1 GCA_023429365.1 Bacteroidota bacterium | reverse complement strand
TCCACCTGCACACTTTCGGCTTCAGCCTCGTAGGTAAGTCCTATACGGTGACGTAACACATCATTGCATATACTTCTTACATCCTCAGGGATCACAAAGCCGCGTTTATTTAAGAATGCCTGTGCCTTAGATGCGAGCGCCAGGTTGATACTTCCCCGCGGGGACGCACCATACGAAATCAATGGTTTTAGTTTTTCCAACTGGTATTTCTCTGGTTCCCTGGTTGCAAATACGATGTCCAGGATATATTGCTCCACTTTCTCATCCATATAAATTTGGCGGGTCAGTTCTTTCGCGTTCATCACCTCTTGTACTGAAACTACCTGCTTGATGGGGGTTGAAGAAAGGTTCTGCGTGTTCTGCCGCAATATCAATTGCTCCTCGTGCATTTTGGGATATTTCACCACAACCTTCATGATAAAACGGTCAACCTGCGCTTCAGGTAGTGGGTAAGTTCCTTCCTGTTCCAGGGGGTTTTGTGTTGCAAGTACCAGGAATGGCTGTTCTAATTTATAAGTTGAGTCGCCTATCGTCACCTGGCGCTCCTGCATCGCTTCAAGCAAGGCAGATTGCACTTTAGCCGGCGCCCTGTTTATTTCATCTGCCAGGATAAAGTTGGCAAATATGGGTCCCTTGCGTACGATGAATTCATTCTTTTGCTGATTGTAGATCATCGTACCGATCACATCTGCAGGCAACAGGTCGGGGGTAAACTGGATACGGCTGAACTTCGCGTGAATGGCTTCAGAAAGTGATTTTATGGTCAATGTTTTGGCCAGGCCTGGTACACCTTCCAATAATACGTGGCCATTACTTAAAAGGCCGATCAGCAGGCGGTCGAGCATATGGTTCTGTCCAACGATGACATGACTTACTTCCTCTCTTAATTTGTCGGTAAACTTACCGGCATGTGTGATCTTTTCATTAAGCTGCCGGATATCTTCTGCGGTTTTATACATTGGCTTGATTTATGGTGACACAAAATACGAACTTGCTGTAAGCAAATAATTTGCCGGGATAGGAAAAGCAGCGAAATCCCCGTGTTTTTTTAAGTATTTCTACCTTGTAACGTAAGGAAAGGCTGATTATTTTTACTAAAACGATCCAACTATGCAAAAACGAATGCTCCTACTATCCGGGCTTCTATCGCTTTTGATACTAAGCAATGGTTGCAGTAAAGATGAGGATGATCCTCCACCTGCAAAAACAAAGACTGAATTGCTTACCGCTGCTCCCTGGAAATATGATAAAATTGACCCTGCTATAGCAGAAGACTTTATTGAATGCTTTATTGATAATATCGTCACCTTTAAAGCAGATGGTTCAGGTACCTGTCCTGATACCGGTGTGGCCTGTACACCACCCACAGGTGATTTTAACTGGAATTTCGCTGACAACGAGACAACACTTCACCTGGATGCTAAATTAATTCCGGCAGGATCAAATGATTTTACGATTGTAACACTGAATGAGACAAACCTGGTAGCGTCGCAAAATATGACTCCTCCGGTAGGTCCACCGATAAAGGTCACCATTACATTCAAACACTAAAATTCGTTAGTCTCTAAATATTGAACATTGAAGATCGGGTGTTGAATATTTTCTTTTCAGTGAAGCAATACCCATTTTCAATGTTCAATTCTCAACTTAAGTACTTACCTACAATAGGCACTCTTCTTCCCACTCCAAAAGCTTTAAAACTGACGCGAATGATCGGGCAAAACTGGTTGCGCTTATATTCATTCGTATTCACCAGCCGAAGCACCCGTGCTACCAGGACCGGATCAAACCCCTTTGCAACGATTTCTTTTGGTCCTTTGCGCAGTTCGATATACTCATATAAAACTCGGTCGAGCAGATCATAATCGGGCAGACTATCACTATCCAGCTGATTAGGTCTTAATTCTGCGGAAGGAGGCTTGGTAATGATGTTAATCGGGACCAGTTCATGCTCACGATTGATATACCGCGCCAGCGCAAAAACCTGCGATTTGTAAACATCGCCCAGCACGCTTAATCCACCGGCCATATCGCCATACAACGTGCCATAACCTGTTGCCAGTTCGCTCTTATTGGAGGTGTTTAGCAGGATATACCCGAACTTATTGGCGATTGCCATCAACAGGTTACCCCTGCTCCTGCTCTGAATATTCTCCTCTGCAATGCCGAAAGGAAGATCCTTAAAGATCGGCGCCAGTTCCTGGAGGAATGAATCATAGATATTTTTTATCGGGATAATATCATAGGAATTACCGAGGTTGATACTTAACTGTTCGGCATCCATTACCGAATGACTGGTAGAGAATTGCGATGGCATCAATATAGCCCGTACATTCTCCCTGCCAAGGGCCGCTACGGCAAGGGCTTGCGTGACCGCACTGTCGATGCCACCAGACGAACCCAGGATAGCCTTTGTAAAACCCATCTTACTGAAATAATCACGGATACCGAGAATGAGTACATGGTAGATCTCCTCCATGTTCTTGTCATTGGTGAGGTATTGTATCGTGTCCTCGCCTACACCAACATCATTTGCAGAAAAATAAACTTTATTGTATGTGTTAGCGGCGGTGACACCCATAGCTTCAGCTTCTGCCGGTTGAAGTAAGGATTCCAGATCAAAAACCTGGTAGTCTTCTTCAAAATATTTCATCTCGCAGACCTTATTGCCTGCCTTATCGTATACCAGGCTGCCACCATCAAAAACAATCTCGGTTTGCGAACCCACGGCATTGCAATA
>JAEYVW010000061.1 GCA_023429365.1 Bacteroidota bacterium | reverse complement strand
GTTGCTGTTAACAGAACAGATCTTATTTGTATGTATTTCATTTTCGTTTGTTTTAAAATGTCAAATTAACGCCAACTATGTAGTTGCGGGTTGATGGGGTATTGTATCCGACAATCAGCATTCTCCTCAGCAGATTCTGATTTCCACTGATAGAGCCTGCAGAAGCTACGTTTTCATTTCCAAAGGAATTGGGTTCAGGATCGAGCCCCGATTCTTTGTGGAAAGGCGAGAACATGACAAATGGGTTTTGAACAGTGAAGTACATCCGCATTTTAACCGACTGATTTTTTATCAGGCTGCGGCTGAAGTCATAACCTAACGTGATCGTACGGATCTTCATAAATGAACCATCGAAATAGCTGAGTGTACTGCCATATTTCGGGTTGTCACCACTGATAATACCAGCTGGGTTGGGATACTTGGCGTCGGTATTGTCGGGTGTCCAGTAGTCAACATCGATATTATTTCTACGACCGGTCAGCAGGTTGAGATAACCGCTGGACCCGTGAATGGAACTGAATAAGATACCACCATTGCGATAAGTACCCACGATACCAAGTTCAAAACCTTTATAAGAAACACGGGTGTTGAAGCCGCCCTGGAAATCAGGATCTACATCTAAAACCTGGCGGTCAGCTGGTCCGATCGCTCTTACAGGAGTACCATCGGGGTTGAAGTCACCGGTGTACTCCACTTTGATCATACCAATATTGCCACCTGGCTCGAGGATATTCAGGTATTGATCTTTATCCTGCCAAAGGCCGATTCGCTTGTAGTCGTAGATAGCGTTGATATTGTGACCAACAAACCACCAGTTAGCCTCATCCCTGGTCTGGCCCGAAGCAAGTGAAGTGAGTTTGTTTTTATTGGTATAAAAGTTAACACCTGCTTCCCATGTCCAACCATTAACGTTATTTAAGATGACACCATTAAGGGTCAGCTCAAAACCTTTGTTTTGTGTTGAACCGATATTAGCCGTATAACCTGATACACCTGATGTGGGTGGAAGACTGAGGCCTAGCAGGACGTCTTCGGTTTTGGTGATATAATACTCCATCGTACCCGACAGGCGATTGTTGAGTATGCTGAAGTCGACACCAAAGTTGAGCGTCTTTGAAAATTCCCATCCCAGGTCTTTATTGGGTAATTGAGATACATAGTATCCTGTGCCATAAGTAGAGGGACCAAAATTGTAAGGCCTGGTGCTCAACAAACCGAGTGTGGAATAAGGTGCGATCGCCTGGTTGGATGTTTGTCCAAAACCGGCACGCACCTTCAGCATGTTGACAAGCGACACATTCTGCATGAATGCTTCGTTGGAAATATTCCAACCTACAGATATCGCGGGATAAGTATGCCATTTCTTTCCTTCGGCAAGCCTGGAAGAACCATCTGAGCGTACGGTTGCTGAGATCATGTACCGATTGTCATAACTGTACATCACGCGACCCATCACCGACTTCAGACCCCAAAGCTGGTAATCCTGGTTGGCAGGATCAATAGTAAGCTGACCTGTAGCCTGGCCAAGGTTATAAAATTCAAAAGCATCAGCCGGAATATCCCGGGCTGCCATGTTTGACCTGTTGTATTTACTTTGCTCAGCCGCGTAAAGTGCCACCACATTTATTGAGTGCCTGTCACCGATGGTACGGTCGTAGCTAAGAATATTTTCAAGTGTCCAGTGATAAGTTTGGCGGTTATCCACAGAAGCAGATGAAGAGGTATTTGGATTGAGCCCGTCACCAACACCATAGCCAGTGTAAGCGCCATTGTTTAATTGTATGAAATCCAAACCAAGGTTAACTCTATACTTCAATCCATCGAGGAAAGGCGCTTTCACCTCGCCATAAATTGCGTTGTATGAAGCAAAGCCCCTGGTTTCATTAAGCCATTGGTCATTGTCGTGTAAACGCTCAATAACATCTTTTGTAAATACGTATTGGTTGTCCAATATCATTTGTATTGAACGCTTCAGCGATCCATCCGGATTATAAGGGTTGGAGATCGGCGTCATGCTAAGCGTATTGTAAAGACCTACCTGGCTGCCGTCTGTCTGGTTAAAATTATTGTTGGTATTAAATCCAAAGCGGAAAAGTTTACCGACCTGCTGGTCTAATGAGCCACGCAGGGAATAACGTTTGTATTGCTGTGTGGGAACCACGCCCTGGTTGAGGTGATAACCGCCTCCGAAATTATAGCTGCCGGTTTCGGTACCACCTGAAAGGCTGATGCTATGATCAGTAACGAGCCCTGTTTTATAAAAAAGATCCTGCCAGTCTGTATTGACATCATCCGATTCATCGGAACCGTTTGTATACTGTCCCCTCGCTGCCCTGAGCTTTACAAATGTGGGGCCGTCCATCATGGGGTACTTAGCAAAAACTTCCTGCGTACCGGTATAACCATTGTAGTTAATCCTGGCGGGCCTGTTTTTAACACCTTTATCCGTAGTAACAAGTATTACACCGTTGGCACCACGTGATCCATAGATCGCCGTTGCAGATGCATCCTTGAGTACTTCAATACTTTTTACATCATTGGGGTTAATATCTGCCAGCGATCCCATAAATGGAATTCCGTCAAGAACGACCAGCGGGTTATTATCGGCGCTCAGTGAACGCGTACCCCGAACCCTGATCTGCATAGTAGCGCCGGGACGGGTGGAGGTCTGCGACATTTCCACGCCTGCCAGTCTCCCTTGCAGCGCCTGGGAAATATTCGGCGCGGGGACTTCACGCATACGGTCGCCATTGATAGAAGCAACTGAACCTGTGATGGCTTCCCTTCGCTGTGTACCGTAACCTACAACGATTACTTCTGTCTCAGTCCTCGCCATGCCAGCCATGGTGATATTAATCGTTTGCCTGTTGTTGACCGGTACCTCAAGTGAAGCAAAATTGATGGCACTGATCACCAGTGTGGCATTTCCTGCCACGGAGATCTCATACTCGCCATTATCGTTGGCGGTAACGCCGGCGCCTCCGCCTTTTACGGTGACCGATGCGCGTGCAACGGGTTGACCCGTTTCATCAACGACCTGGCCCTTCACCGGGATGTTCTGAGCCAAACCCGGTAATGCACAAAGGATCATCACAAGCATGGCAAGCCAGGTGATCATCTTTCTCTGCACAATCCTGTTGCTAAGCAACATGACCTTGTGTAATTGTTTTTTTGGAAGTTTCATAAACCAGCAGTTTTAAGTTTAGAAGTTTGAAGCTCGCGACCAACAAAAAAGAAGAAATGACTCGTTTGAAAGCCCAACCGGGCAAACGATGCAGTAGTAGAGTAAGCTCGTTGTTTTATTGCGGCAAGCATTAAAAAAGCAATTGGCAAACCGAATGTAACGAGATTTTTCTGAAAATTGCAACCGATTGCAATTTTTTTTTTGAACAATGCTACTTTTATTTGCAAAACGAACGTGGAAAATGGCCGAGGACAAGGAAATAACCATCTACGATATTGCGCGGCACCTTAATATTTCGGCCACAACCGTGAGCCGGGGGTTAAAGGATCACCCAACTATTAATAAGAACACCCGGAAAAAAATCGCCGAGGCCGCCCGTTTCCTGGGCTATCGCTCCAACACATTTGCCAGCAGCCTTAGAAGCAAAAAAACTTACACCCTGGGGGTGATCGTACCCCGCCTTAACAGCTATTTTATGTCGTCGGTACTGGCCGGTATGGAAAAAGCCGCTAACCAGGAACAGTACAATTTAATTATCAGCCAGTCGCTCGAAAGCACAGAAAAAGAGATCGCAAACGCCAATACCATGTTTAACAAAAGAGTAGATGGATTGCTTGTTTCCCTCTCTTATGACTCTCGCGATATCGATCATTTCGCGCCGTTTTTCAAGAAGGGCATCCCTGTGGTTTTCTTCGACCGTATCTACCCCAATAACGAAAGCACCAGCGTGGTGATCGACAACTATAAAGCTGCATACGAGGTCACGAAACACTTGATAGATCAGGGTTGCAGGCGAATCATGCACCTGGGTGGCAACAGGCTCCGCAATGTATATGCCGACCGGATCCGGGGTTACAGGCAGGCACTGCAGGACCATAGTATTACGGTGGATGAAAAGAAATTTCTTTATATCAGCAAGCTGAATGAAGAGGCAGGAACACAGGCTGCGGAACATATTCTTGGTATGTCTAAAAAACCCGATGCGGTATTCGCTGCCAACGATACTACGGCTGTCTATTGCATGATAAAGCTTAAGGAAGCCGGCATCCGCATCCCCGAAGACATCGCATTTGCAGGATTCAATAATGACCCCATCTCCAAGATCATTGAACCCAATCTGACCACGGTCAATTATTCCGGGTACGAGGTTGGACAGGCCGCTATCAATAGTATTATAAGCCATCTTTCGGGTAACACAAACATCCGCAGCACCAATATGATCGTCCTGCGCTCCGAACTGATCATCCGCGATTCCTCTCTCAAAAAATAAAAGTTTGTAATTGCCCTTTTTTTCTCGATTTTTATGCAACCGATTGCAGCATGAAGCCGAAAAAAGAAGTAACCATATACGATATTGCCCAGAAACTGGACCTTTCATCCGCCACG
>JAEYVW010000015.1 GCA_023429365.1 Bacteroidota bacterium | reverse complement strand
GGATTGGAGAAATGCCATGAAATAGTTGTAATACCGCCCCTGTTGTAGGTATCAGTAATATTTTTTTGTAAGAGTGCTTTATTGTACTCGACCTCGTTCGCAGGCCTTCCCGATAGCCCCATAAAATCCACCCCAATGACTGCGGGATGTGATCCGGTCACTGATTTAACATCCGAACGATCTTCGTCGCCCGACCACCCATGTCCATATTCGGTGGCATGCTGGTGGCCAAAAAGTATATTTGTAGCAGATAGCTTTTTTAAATTAACAAACAGGGCTTTTGTTTCCGCAGTAGCTTTCTTATCGACCAGGCTGGGAACCGCCTGCGTCCAAAGTTGGTTGACCAAAAACAAACAAATGCTGCAAATAAAGAAAGTTTTCATGCTGTTAATATTATTCCAATTGGTACGCCAGTCGGTTGGCTATGCATTTCTCCTGAGCACAGCTTCAATCTGCTTTAGCTCGTCGGAACTGAAACCGGTTTTTTGAAGTGCGTCGAGGTTGTTGTCTAATTGCGCTACCGAACTGGCCCCAATCAATACTGTTGTCACTCTTTTATCTTTCAACAGCCATACCAGGGCCATTTGCGCCAGCGACTGGTTGCGCTGAGCCGCGATATCATTAAGCGATTTTATCTGCTCCAGTCTTTCCGTTGTAATCTCCGCCGCTTTTAAAAAACCATGTGCTTTCGCAGCCCTCGAATCGGTGGGAATGCCTTTCAGATAGCGATCAGTAAGCAGGCCCTGGGCCAGGGGTGAGAATGGGATACAACCTACACCTTTTTGCTCGAGAATATCCAGCAAACCATCTTCCACCCATCTTTCAAACATGGAATATTTGGGCTGGTGTATCAAACAGGGAGTACCTAGCTGCTGAAGGATCTCAATGGCTCTTTTGGCTTCATCAGCCTGGTAATTGGAAATACCCGCATACAGCGCCCTGCCCGAACGTACTGCAGCGTCGAGTGCCATCATGGTTTCCTCCAACGGTGTATCCGGATCTGGCCGGTGGGAATAAAATATGTCGACATAGTCGAGCTGCATCCGCTTGAGACTTTGATCAAGACTCGACAATAGATACTTCCTCGACCCCCATTCACCATATGGACCCGGCCACATCAGGTAGCCTGCTTTGGTGGATATGATCAATTCATCACGCAGCCAGCCCCCGAAATCCTTTTTTAAAATCCGCCCAAAATTTTCTTCCGCCGAACCAGGCTTGGGGCCGTAATTATTGGCAAGATCAAAATGTGTAACGCCCCGGTCAAATGCCCGGCGAATGATGCTGCGGCCATTTTCAAACACATCCACCGAGCCGAAATTGTGCCACAGACCTAAGGAGATTGCAGGAAGCTTTAATCCACTTTTACCACAACGGTTGTACAACATGTTATCATATCGGGTGCTGGCTGGTGTGTACATAAAAATAGACTTAAGGGTAAATAAAAAATATACCGGATCGCGGATGCAGAGTTACAACAAAGATTGTCTATTTAATTGAAAGAGCTTTTATCATTTCTTCCGCAACAAGTTTATTTCCGGCCGGCGTCAGGTGTACACGGTCGGTCGTAAGCAAACCCGATTCTTTGTTGTCATGATTATTTTGATGATTATAGTCTGAGAAAGCCTTTCGCAGGTCTATAAGTGTACACTTATGGGTGATGGCTAACCGGCGAACTACTTCTGAATACGCGTTGAGGTCGCTATCCTGTGGGTTGGCATTATTCTTCAACTCACCGATAACGGTAGGTGTACAAACAGCAACCTTAATATTGTTGGCCTGTAATTTCTTTATGATCGCAACGTAGAATTTTTCATATTTATCAAGATCGGTACCGGTACCGGAAGTCTTGTGCCAAACATCATTAATACCCACGTAGATCACCACCAGGTCTGGCTTGCGTGACAGCACATCGTCTTCAAGACGCAGGTAAAGATCATATACTTTATTGCCACCAATTCCTGCGCCGATCAGCTCATACTTATCGCCGGCTGATCTTTGCTGTATCCCCTGGCTGATCAAATCAATGTAGCCACCATTTTGCACGCCTGCCTGCGTAATGGAATCACCGAAAAAAACAATCCTGGTTTTTTGAACGGGTGTCATAGCTATGGCTGTTAGAACAAATGATAATAATAAGAGTTTACGTATCATATTCACAAATTTAAACTGTTTGTGTTATCCCATTATATGCGTCGCCGGTAACAGCTTTTACACGATTGATTATTTCAAGGCAGGTTCTTGAGTTGTGATAGGGGCATTTCCAGAACCCGGTCTTATCCTCGTCATGCATCGGCTTCCCATCTTCCCCGATGCCCCAGAACCATTCGCCATATTTTTTATCCAGCAAATGACGTTGCACAAACTCCCAGCTTCTAATAGTGTAACCTAAGTATTTCTCGTCTCCACTCAATTGCCAGGCATTAAAAAAACCCGCAATCGCTTCTGCCTGTGGCCACCAGTGTTTTTGTTGTACCAGTGACCCGTCTTCCTTTTCATACCATAAGCCACCATCAAGGTCAAGACCCTCCGCGGCAGCTTCTGCTAAAACTAATGCCATTTCACCCGAAATGCGGATCCAATCGTTGTCATCAATGGAAGCCGCAGCTTCAGGCAACAACCACGCAGCTTCTATATCATGACCGAATGAAATGGTTGTTGACTTAACATTCCAGTTTTCGTCAAAGAACAATTGCAAATGCCCGGTTGACCGGTCGATGATCTTTTCTAAAAAATTGGAGAGCAGCTGGCGAATCCTGTTCCCCAGCAACTCATCCGGCCATAATTTATAAAGGTTTGAATAAGCTTCTAAAATATGGAGATGCGTATTCATGGTCTTCTTCTCATTGGCATCTTTTTCACTCAACCTAAGGTCTTCAACCGTTTGCCACTCCCTTGTAAATGCTTCATGGTAACCGGTCTGACCAGGATCGAAAGCATGCTGCTCTATTAGGATAAAGCAGCCCTTTGCGAGATCCAGGGAACTGTGATCACCGCTTGCTTTATAGTACTCAGAAAAAGCATAACAGCAAAAAGCAATGCCGTAAACCTGTTTTTTTGTTTCAACGGGTTGCCCCTGCTTATCAACGGACCAGTAAAAACCACCATATTGTTGATCATGAAAATAATTGGTGAGATACTGAAAAGCCCTGGCTGCTATAGCTAAATGACGTTGATTTTTTGTAAAACGAAAAGCTGCGGAAAATGTCCAGAGAATACGCGCATTCAATACCACGCCTCTGACAGCATCATTATCTACGATGTTTTCACTATTGATCCGGCCATAAAATCCACCGTTAACATCATCAATTGAATATCGCATCCAATAGTCGAGGATATTTTCCAGCTCCTGCTGCAATTCTACTTGTAATCTTCCTAATTGACTTTTTATGTCATTCATACCTTTACCTGTAATGCAATACCCTGGAGCATGAGAGGTTTGAGTAATCGGATCAATATTGTTCGATAACTGGTGTCTTTACCCGGATATCCTTGTTCCTGTCGATCATGGCGACCAGTGTTTCTACCGATGCAGCCGAACGGAAACCATCCGCCGGAGTATTTATCACATAATCTAGCAGTTGATGAAGTGTAGTAGTGGCTACATGTAAACGGGTATCTGAGGATGCATAATAAATAAATATTTTGCCATCATCGTCGATTATCCAGCCATTACTGAAAAGCACATTCGACACATCACCTACCCGCTCCTCCCCTTCAGGCGCCATAAAATAGCCCGCCGGCTGGTAGATCACTTTTGTAATATCCTCCAGGTCGGTCATGAATAAATATAATACATACCGCAGACCTGCTGCAGTACTGCGCACGCCATGCGCCAGGTGCAACCAGCCGCGATTCGTTTTTATAGGCGCGGGCCCGAGCCCGTTCTTGAGTTCATATACCGTATGGTATATTTTCCTGTCTACCACCACTTCTTCTTCGACTACGGCATTTGTAATAGACTGACTCAGGCCAAAACCTATACCACCACCGGTGCCTGCATCAATAAACCCATCCTGCGGCCGGGTGTAAAAACCATATTTGCCCTGCACAAATTCAGGGTGTAATACAACGTTACGTTGCTGTGGTGAATTTGTTTTCAGATCCGCCAGTCTTTCCCAATTCTTCAAATCTTTTGTGCGGGCGATACCACATTGCGCAATGGCTGCAGCCTGGTCGGCGGGACTCGCTGCGGGGTCACGTCGTTCGGTACAAAACAAACCATAGATCCAGCCGTCTTCGTGTTGTACCAGGCGCATGTCGTACACATTGGTATCTGGCTCACCAGTCTCCGGCATAATAATAGGATAGTCCCAAAATCTGAAATTATCAATGCCATTATTACTCTCCGCCACAGCAAAGAAAGATTTCCTGTCACTGCCCTCCACCCTCGCTGCCACAATATATTTATTGTCAAATTTTATCGCCCCCGCATTCAATACCGCGTTTATGCCAATTCTTTCCATCAGGTATGGATTAGCGGCCTTATGTAAATCATAGCGCCAAAACAGCGGTGTGTGTTTTGCCGTGAGTATGGGATTCTTATATCGTTGTATAATCCCGTTGCTTTCTCCGACCGGTTCGTTGGGAGCAACAATAAGCTTCCGGTGTGCAGATTCCAGTTCCTGCAGTCGTTTATCAAAAATCTTTTGCATCACACAAATTTTTATATCCTTTAATCCTCCAGTTTATTCCACCAGGTTTTTTTCAAAATAATTATGATGAGTGCCAGGATGATAACAGTTACCAGTAAAGGCAATTTCATCCATAACACGATATACATCGGCAGGATCGTAAGGCAACACTGACCGATGATCCCCAATACGACGTTAAACATATCGAGTTTGAAACGTCGGTTGGGTTGGAAATCCGGGTTTTCAGCCTGCACCAGTTTTTGGACGGGCTTCCAGAAGCCCCAGGGTCTCACCGACTGATAAAAATGTTTCAGTACATTGATCTCGGTGGGTGCTGCTGTATAGGTACCGACAAAGCAGCCAGCAAGTGACAACAGGAAAAGTACCGGCCACCAGTACAACGGCAGCGATTCTGTGATATAACCCTGGCTGATCCCCCAATCGATCAGCGAAGG
The DNA here is from genome assembly GCA_023429365.1 of Bacteroidota bacterium. Taxonomy (GTDB): domain Bacteria; phylum Bacteroidota; class Bacteroidia; order Chitinophagales; family Chitinophagaceae; genus Terrimonas_B. The sequence goes on along the minus strand of JAEYVW010000015.1, from coordinate 6,959 downwards.
CATGGCTAATGCACCAACAATGCCCGCTGCCATGCCCCAGAAAAATCCATTCGCGTTAAAGCGCCACCAATACCATTTCAGGCAGTTCGCAGCTACATATCCGCCGTACAACCCTCCGACCAGCCATTGCAGTATGGCATTGACATCATCGGCCATAAAACCAAAGAATACTCCCACAGCCACTACCAGTACACCTACGATATAATTCATTGTAATTACTTTCCGTGTACTGGCATTCGGATTCACATATTTGAGATAGATATCGTTAATGATATATGCCTGCGCCGCATTCAGTGTGCCGCTGAATGTACCCATGAAGGCACCGAGCAATCCAGTCAGCACAAGGCCGAGGATACCTACCGGCAAAAACGAATGAATGGCTGCCGGCAGCACTCTTTCAAAGTCATCAATACCATCAGGACCTTTAATCGCCAGCTGATCATAATACAACAGGGCCAATACAGTAAGTCCTATCACCATGGAATAGCGGATGGGCAGCAGGATGATGCTTACAAAACCGGACATCTTGCTGGCTTCACTTGGACTTCTTGTACTAAGTACTTTTTGCATATCATAGTTGGGTGCCGGCCCCGCCAGTGAAGCGAATACCCCTTTCAGCAACATCATCATAAAAAAGGCGCCGAATATGCTGAATCGATCTGACGCGATTTTTTTATTTGCATCCTCTACTATTCCAGTCCAGTCGAGGTCCAGCTTCCATTCAAAAAATGGATTGCCCCAGCCGCTCGGTACATTCAGTGACTGCCCCTGCAAATGGATCATCGCAATGAGCGCGATTGCAAAACACGCCAGGGTCATGATCATATATTTTATAACATCGCCTGTTACGATACTATGCATACCCCCTATGATTGAATAAAACATTGCAAAGAGCGTGAACACGATGCCATAAAAATGAGGTACATATTTTTCAGTGATCTCAAACGGAATATAGTCTTTGACCACTTCCCAGGGAATAAAGACCTGTATAAACTTCCCAAGGCCCACGAAACCATAAGCCAGGAAACCCAGGCAACTGATCAACGCAAAAGCGATAACGATGATATGTGAACCCCTGACGCCTTTACCCCTTAATCCAAACCTTGTCTGTAGCCATTCCGCACCGGTGTTGGCATTGCTTCGTCGCAGCCATTTGCTTAGAAACATCATCATAAACACCTGGTTGAACACCGGCCATAGCCAGGGAATCCAGATGCTTTTCAGTCCATACACAAAACACAGTGCAACCATCCACATCGTTCCGCTGATATCAAACATGTCGCTGGCATCGCTCAGACCGAGTTTGTACCAGGGAAGGCTTTTACTTCCCAACAGGTAGCTTTCTTTATTTTGCCTTGCTTTCTTCCTATAGTACCAGCCTACCAGGATCATTGTTACGAGGTATGCCGCCACCATGCTGATGTCGATCCAGCCTAGTCTCATCTTATAGTTTTATGTCCGGACAAGTTGATCATTTTCGCGTTAAAAAAGAGGTTGCAGGAGGAAGAATCGACCCACAACCTTCTTCTTTACTTCAAACGATCACTGCTTATTGGAACAAGTAATACAGATCTTCAATCTCTTTTCGTGAGTTAGCTCATTTTAAAACAGCCCAACCGCATCTATATAAACTGTAAAGCCGCCGGCTCCGCTGTACTCTTTTACCCATATTTCGCTAAGAGGACCGGTTGTAAGGCTCGGTAGCGGGATTGCATAATCCGTCCATTCGCCTTCTACAACATCAATGGTGAATTTATCAGAAGCATTAATGCCTATATTGATCTTCTTGCCAGCACTTCCCGGTGCACCAAAGACGGAAATTTTAAAGGTGGTGTATGGTGATACGTCAATATTGGCACCACCCAACTGGAATGGGGAGCCCCAGCCACCTACATAATCAATTCTTACCGACTTGGTACCCTCTCTTACGGGTGATGTATTATCCCGGTCGGAAACACCTCCCCATCCGCCGCCAATCCAGCCGTTCCAGTTACTTGTTACGGCATCATCATAAAATGGAAGCGTGATAGCAGGTGGCGGTGCCGCACCGGCAATTTCCAGGATATCCGTTGACTGAATAATAGCAGATGAATTCACCACATGGAGTTTGATGGCTCCTCTTGCTGTGCCTTCGGGAACGGTCAACACAAGCTCATCGGTCGACTGGCTTACAAAATCGGTAACCGGCGGTACATTCTCCAATATTACTGCCGATACCAGGTCAAGATCAGTGCCGGTGATCGTCAGGTCTGTTTCCGGATCAACCGGGTTGGGAGAAAAGGATGCGATGGCTGGTAAAGTAATTCGCAGTGTATCAGTAGTCTCAAAAAAATCGGGTTCTGTTCCACTATAAGTAAGGATCAATGGACCGGTTTGAGCATCCTCCGGAACTGTTACGACCAACTCGCTAAAAGTTTTAGACACAAAACTCTCCACTACCTTATTGTTACCAAATGTTACGCTCGAAACCCAGTTGAGGTATGCACCTTTAATGGAGATATTAGAAGCAATACGGGCCTGTTGTGAAATTTCTGTAACAGTGGGTGTAACACCGAGATCGAACTGGGTTTTGGAAACGATATCACCTTGTGGGGTTTTCAATGTTACAAAACCTCTTTCAGCTGCGGTGGGTACAAGCAAAAGGATCTGCCCGGATGTTTGTTGTTTAAAATCCTGTTTGTTAACTACAGCGCCATCGCCCGAAAACTCGATGGCCGTTACCCTATCGAGGTTGTGACCGATAAACTTAATCGTATCACCATGGTAAGCACCGGTGGGGCCAAAGCTTAGCAACACAACCGCGGTGGATTTATTATCATCATCCTTACTGCAGGAGCCGGCCAGGAAGGCAATAGCAAACAACGCCACAGCAGCGTAACTATATTTATAAAACAGCTTTATCATTTTGAAATGATTTTCTTTTTAAGAAGATTTTTAAGGTTTCTTGGGCACTACTCTTACATTGTCGAAGCAGATATCGGCATCCAGTTCTCCAGGTCCAAAAATTAGTATCCTGCTCCAGTAGCCGTTCGGGTCCAGGTTGGGTTTTACGGAATAGCTGTTGTAAACATCTTCGAAGGGTATGACTATCGTATGCCATTCACCTTTCGAATCGTAGGGAGCTGGCCATGTATAGGCATTATTGTCTTCGCCATTCAATCCTACATTGAACATGACGCGGTTACCATTATAAGGTTTTACCGTATTTACTTCAAACTTGAGGTTAAAGTCAGAAGGTTTTAAAAGAGCCAGGTCCGGAACATTGGTAGCGTGATTGGGCATTGAGTTGGCAGGACCACCAGCCACTTCAGGCGAGTCCCAGGTCCAGGCTTTCACCTGTTTGGTCATACGGTAATAGTTGCCGCTGATCTTCGGGGGATCAGATGCCGTAACGTTTGTAACAAGATAGGTGCCCCACCAGCCTTCATGCGGATCGCCATCGATCACTTTCGGACGGTCATCGCGGAAAAGAAAATCTGATTCTGTTTCTCCAAAGTTTGATTTAACCGTGATCTGTCCTGGTAAAGCACCAGCAGGTACACGTACTTTTATCTCGGTATCGGTAACGTCTACGATATCACCATCGACACCACCTGCGAAACTGACGGTAAGAGGCATATAAAAATAATTCCCCCTTATAGTCGCTACATCACCTTCATTCACAAATTCGCAGGCCATACTGCTTATGGCAGGTTTACTGATCTGTACTTCAAACTTGTGTATAAGTTCGTGACCGTTACTAAACACGATCCTCACCGTGTTGGTCACATCAATCGGTATCTCACTGGGTATCCTGACTATGATGGATTGCCGGGTGATATAAGTGGGTGTAAGTACTGCCTGCCGGTCATTGAACCATATCTCGACGGCATTTTGCAGGTTGTCGCCCATAATAACGATGAGCTGACCCTGGCCTGCACCAATAAGAAGGGAATCCGATGATGCCGGATCAGTAATCCTTACATAGCTGACGCTCGGCACACCATCCGAATCGTCTTTTTCACACGCGGTAAACAGGAAGCTGGTGCTGATTGCAGCAAGCAGCAATATCAATATTTTATTTTTCGATTTCATGATGTTTGCGTTTCGTTTATTTGCTAACTGCATAAAATTTATGGGTAATCTACGGCTGGTTCATCGAGCCATGGCGCCTGGGCTACCTCAGATGAAGGTATCGGGATCCGGAAATTACCCGAATGCGCGTTGATATACCTTGGGTTGGCCGGTGGGTTTGCCCATGGCGTTTTTTTGATGACCCAGTTTGAAGCAGGGGCATTCATTACATCCGGTTCAATCCAGTAAAATCCGCGGTCCTGGGAATTCAGGATATCATATGCTTTCTGTGGATTCCAGTAGTGCAGACTCACCAGGTCATACCAGGCCATGGATTCCATGGCAAATTCTCTGAATCTTTCGAAAATCACATCATCGATCGTAATAGGCAGAGGAACGTTGTTCTGGTCGGTCAGATCCGGCAGGCCCGCCCTGTTCCTGATTGTATTAAAATATTCGATGGCAACAGGGTCTGAAGTAGATGCATTATTACCGATAGAAGCTTCTACATAATTTAGGTACATTTCGGCCAGACGCAACATGTAAGTATTATGGGGATAGCGTTGCGGCTCAATCGTTGGCAGGCCAATATCCTTGCCTTGTCCAACTACATACTTTTTAATATTGGCGAAATTGCGCTGCGCATCATTGGTGTATGGAACGATATAAGGTTTGAAATCAACACCCCCTACCGTACGGGTGATCTCGGGATATACAAATCCCGGCATCATATAGGTAGCGGCCAGTCTCTGGTCCAGGGTGCGACCCGACAACATTGTATCGCCGGAAGGAACAATTCCTTCATATAAACTTAACATCCACCAGGTCGCAGCCTTATCGCCACCCCATCCTTCTGCACTGATCTCACCACTTGGGTTTAAATGCGAAACAGCGGCGTTACCAAAACCATATCCCGGGTTGCCAGGTATGAATACCCATTGCAATTCAAACAGTGACTCCTCGTTATTATCGTATGGGAATTTGAATAAATCAGCATAATTGGTCTTCAACTTTTTACCACTCTGCGTGATGACCCTTTGAGAATAATATTTAGCGCTATCAAGAAATACCTGGTTCCTGCTACCGCCACTCCCCTCTACTCCCGCACGTGTTAAATAAAAGCGGGCGAGCATGGCTTCAGCAGACCATTTGCTGACACGTCCGGGTTCAGTCTGTGCAGGAAGGTCTTCTGCTACCGCCCGCATTTCCCTGGTCAGGAAATTCCAAATGCTTTTTACCGTATGCTTTTTGATTGTTGGATCATTTAACAGCTCGAGGTTATTTTCAATGATTGGAACTTCCCCCCAGTTCATAACAAGGATGCGGTAAGCCGCGGCCCTCATAAACCTGGCTTCAGCAATTGCAGTTCTCCTGCCTGCTTCAGTAGTGCCATCACCAGCATAGCGGTTGACATTGGCAATTAGCAGGTTTGACTGGCCTACTACGACATACAATGAAGCCCAGGCGCGACGATTCTCAGGTGTAAGATCGTTGGTATTGAATTCTACATTACCCCTTTCATTATATCCTCTGAATGCCGTACCAGCGCGTATGTCACCAAAACTGAATGCAGGGTTCTCGTTGTAATCAAACCACACACGATTGTACAATAGTGCTGTTGCCGCTTCCAGCTGTTCATCGGTTTTATAAAAGTTTGCATCCACAATAGAGTCCGTTGGAGGTCTTTCGAGGAAAGACTTTTTACATGCCGATAGGGCGGCCACTACAACCAACAGGTAAAATATATATTGCGAATTCTTTATTAAAAGCTTATTCATTTGCTTGTTTTTAAAAGTTTATACCAACACTTAATGAATAGATCGGCGTCAATGGATAACGTCCATAGTCCAATCCGATAGCCTGGTTTTGGGCGTTTACATTACCGCCAACCGAGGCTCCTACTTCGGGGTCATATCCTTTGTAGTCAGTAAAGGTCAAAAGGTTTTGTACGCTGATAGCCGCTTTGATTCCGCGTACCAGTTTCTGTTTTGAAATAACAGAAGCCGGAACATTGTAGCCGAGTGAAATATTTTTAACGCGTACGAAAGAACCATCTTCTACCCACTTGCTGCTGATCACATTATAGTTGTTATCATTGGGAATCTGGTTGCCGGTAATGCGAGGTACATTTGTTCCCGGGTTTAGAATGATCACTTTTCCGCCCTGGTCTTCTAATCGTGCATAGTTTGTTACCTCCGCCATTACATTCCTGCTGGTATAAAACCTGCCAAGCTTGGAATTAACCATAGACAGCATATTATAGATATCATTTCCAAAGGTGGCAGTAACCAATATGCTCAGGTCAAATCCTTTGTAGGAGAAGTTGTTGGTAAAACCGCCAAACAATTTGGGCCATGGATTACCAATAAATGTTTCGTCTTCCGCCGTGATCTTGTTATCTCCATTAAGATCCCTGTATTTGGCATCACCGATCCATACACCCGTTGGATCTGTCGGATATCTGTTACCGTTTCCATCTACCCTAACAGCACTGTTGTTTATTTCCTCCTCTGACTGGAATAGTCCTTCGAAAATATATCCGCGGAATAACCAGGGTGTCATGCCAACAGCAGCCCTTTGTGTCCAGGTTTGACTCCATCCGTCGTACCAGGTCGATACACGATCGACCACAGCGGCGTCGTTATAAAATCTTTCAATCTCGGTGTCAAAATGTGAAAGGTTCAGGTTAGATTCCCAACGAAAATCTTTTTTATTAATATTTACGGTGTTAAGAGAAAAACTCCAGCCCTTTGTTTTCAGTTCACCAATATTAACCCTGGGATTAGACACAGCACCCTGACCCAATGTTCCCATGTAAAAAGGAAGCGGGTTTTCCATCAACAGGTTGCTGGTATTTTTTATGTAGTAATCAAACTCAAGTGAAATCCTGTTTTTCAATACACCAA
>JAEYVW010000480.1 GCA_023429365.1 Bacteroidota bacterium | reverse complement strand
TTTCTGAGAATATATTATATCAATGTTTTTATTCAACCTATTGTGTGTGCTACCAACATGTTTTTTTAGTCCCGGAGGACACGAAGATTTGCACGGGCACAAAGAAGGGTCAATAAAACATCGTGCTCTTCATACCTCCTTCGTGCCTCCGTGACGTCATTTTTTACGCAGTAAAAAAAACATCCGCATTTAATTGAGAATTATCTTAGCGGAAACCATCACTTAAACAACCCTACAAGCTAATTCTCATGAAACCCACGAAAAAGATTCTGATTTTAGTAGCAGCCTTTTATTTTTTTACGACACGTATTCACGCTCAGCCTGCTGAGACCTACAATTATTATTACACCAGTTCTGTTCATCCCCTGATGTCTGATTACGATGAAGATCGCGGAAGTTTATCGCGGTTTTATGTGATACCCAACAGCCCCGAACGGCGGGAGCGCTTGAAAAAACTACAGGAGGAATACCTGGATAAATTGCAGCAACTGGATTTTAATAAAATGTCCACCAGTGACCGGGTAGACTATGTTTTATTTAAACGCAACCTCGAAAGCGAGATATACCAGTTAAATGCTGAGAAAAAAGAATTCGACCAGGTCAGCAAATACATTCCATTTGCCGATTCTGTTTACCAGCTGGAAAGACTTCGCAGGAGAGGCGCTTTTTTAAACTCCCAGCAAACGGCCTCCCTTTTAGACGATATCAACGAACAGGTCGCCCGTTTATCCAAATCTTTGAAGAACGATAAAGACCTTCCTAAAAACCTGGCCGAACGTGCCGAAGGAGCAGTAAAAGGATTGCAGGCTGCACTCAAGAGTGTTTATGATTTTTACTACGGTTATGACCCTTCCTTTACCTGGTGGGTGGAGAAACCATATAAAAAACTGGATACTTCACTTGCCGCGTATGCCTCACAACTAAAAGAAAAAGTTTCAAAAGACGCGATGGCAAAGGACGATGGCTCCGGTATTATCGGCAACCCCATCGGCCGGGAAGAGATCATACGTCAATTGCAGTTTGAAATGATCCCGTACACGCCTGAAGAACTGGTTGATATTGCCAATAAAGAATTTGCCTGGTGCGATGCTGAGATGTTGAAGGTGTCTCGCGAAATGGGTTTTGGAGATGACTGGAAGAAAGCGCTGGATAAAGTAAAGAATACTTATTTGCCCGCTGGGCGGCAACCGGAGAAAATGATGGAGCTGTACACGGAATCAGTTTCTTTTTTAAAGCAACACGACCTGCTTACCATCCCAGCCCTGGCTGAAGAAACCTGGCGTATGAATATGCTCTCGCCCGAAAGACAACTGGTCGCACCGTTTTTCCTGGGTGGTGAGTCATTACTGATCGCTTATCCCACCAATACCATGGACCAGGACGCGAAAGAGATGAGCCTGCGTGGCAATAACCCCCATTTTTCCCGCGCTGTGCTTCATCATGAATTAATTGCGGGGCACCGGTTGCAGCAGTTTATGAACTCCCGTTACAAATCATATCGCCGCTTTTACACACCGTTCTGGTCGGAAGGCTGGGCCCTGTATTGGGAAATGGTCTTGTGGGATATGAATTTCCCAAAATCACCTGAAGACAAAGCAGGCATGTTGTTTTGGCGAATGCATCGTTGCGCCCGTATCATTTTCTCCCTGAATTATCATTTGGGCAAATGGACACCGCAGCAATGTATCGACTTCCTTGTCGACAGGGTAGGGCATGAAAGAGCGATTGCGGAGGGTGAAGTACGCCGTTCGTTTACCGGTCGCTACGGTCCGCTGTACCAGATGGCATACATGATGGGAGCCTTACAGTTTTATGCATTGAAGAAAGAATTCGTTGATTCCGGAAAAATGCCGATCAAACAATTTCATGATATCATCCTGCGGGAGAACAATATGCCCGTGGAAATGGTCAGGGCGATCCTTACCGATCAGCCACTAACACCCGGGCATAAGACCAACTGGCGGTTTTATGGGAAGAAGTAAATAAATGCAGGGACAGAAATCTTATTTAGCCAGCCCAAATTGAGTGTACATACCTGAACCCGGGTATTCTGCATCCAGCAGGTTCAAAATACGGCCCCCTTTTATGCAGGACCAGAAAGCATGAAAGACTTTGGGGCCTTTTTCTATTTTCGAACATTTCAACTGCCAGTTGTTGGGTACGCTGAACACGCCACTCGACTCCACCTGGTCAAGTTTCATATTTCCGACCATACCATTGACTGCAAGCAGCTTCCAGTAATATTTATTGCCTTCTCTGAAGTCAAAGATGATATTGCTCTGATGCATGTTCATGCCGGCGTAATTGCCCGTGTAGACATGATACAATTGTTGAATACCGGTAAAATCACTGGTCCATTTGCCTTTTAGGTCGGACGCAGCTATGGCAAACCGGTTGTATCCGCTCATATTTGCCAACGGCTTCATCAGTTCACTATCGGTATCCCATTGCACCGTTTCGGGGTCAAACTTATATTCCCGTATAAAAGTTTTTTTATCGGGTGTGATGAATTCAATCCATCCCTCACCCTGACGAAAGAGTAAAACAAAAACTTCACGGCCGCTGGTATTTTCTGTGACACTACCCATACCCAGCAATGGTCGGGTATACGTAGAGATATAACTCGTGCGGTAGTTTTTTAGATTTTTGTAACGTGGGGCTATGAGAATATTCCAGGCAGCGTTGGTCAACGGTTCGGGGTCGGCTGGGAAAACAGTCCCTTCCTTTGGATAATGAAGCAACACTTTAATATTCCCTTTTTTTACCTCCACCCAGTCTTCCTTTACGGTGCTGGTCCAACCGTCATCAAAATGGGAACTGGTAAACTGGAAGCCATCTGCCCCGGCACTCGTTGACTGCGACTGTACGACAGTTTTGCTAGTAGCTTGCACCTGACCCGCCAGTTTCTTTAGCTGTACCGATCCAAAAAAACCCTGGATATTGTCGAGGTATTCCTGGCTGTTGGTGGTAATGAGAATGCTGATACATCTTTCAAAACCACTTGCCGTGGTAAGTATGACGCTGGCATCTTGTTTATTGAATTTAAATAACGCCGTTCCGGCCTTTATTTTCCAGCCATCAGATTCGGCTGTCTCATTGAGTTGCGGCGCAGTGGCCGGGTGATA
>JAEYVW010000050.1 GCA_023429365.1 Bacteroidota bacterium | reverse complement strand
AACAAGACCGACGAAAACATCAATTGGAAAATATGTTTCATAATAAATTAATTACGGGTTAATAACCAATATTCTGAACCAGGTTTCTGTTAGCATTGATATCACGTGAAGGGAGTGGATACAGGTTACGTATCTGTGACACTCCTGTACCTGAACTCACACCGCCTTTCCAGGGCCACAGGTAACTACTTTCCACGAAGCGCTTATAACGGATCAGGTCAGTACGGCGGAAACCTTCCCAGTACAATTCCCTGGCTCTTTCAGCAAGGATAAAATCGAGGTCGAGTGCATTGAGCGCAATGTTACCTGATGCATTTCCATAAGCACGGGTGCGGATCGTATTGATATAACCCAGCGCTGTATTTAAGTCACCGCCTGTTCCACCCCTTAGCACGGCTTCCGCATAGATGAGGTACATTTCAGGCAACCGGAAAAGTGGCATATCAACATCAGCAAAATCCTGGCTTGATCCATTGCTGCCGTCACGCTTTACGTTTCTGAACTTGGTCACGGCCAGCCCATCGGTGAACGTAGTGATATTGGATATTTCCGGGTTCTGATCAGTTGTATAAAATAAGGCTCTTGAATCTGTGATCGTCGTAAAGGAAGGATATCCCGGGAACAGCATCGGCAGGTTCTTGGTTGCGCGCGTACCACTCCAGCCACCGGCAATCCCGAAAGTTCCTGCCGGCATCGACCCCCCTACGCAGGCATGCGTTAGGAAAGTAGTGCCACCAAAACCCTGCGTGTTCAGGCCATCATAATTGATCGTAAAAATAAATTCGTCGGTATTGAGATGATTGTCGGCACGCATCAGCCAGCTGTAGTTGCTGATCAGGGAATATCCCGCATCAATCACCTTTTTAGCATACGTGATCGCGTCGGTATATCTTGCTGTGCCCGTGTACACTTCTGCGTTGAGATAAAGACGTGCCAGCAGCGACCAGACTGCACCCTGGTCGGCCCTGCCATATTCATTGCTGCGGGGCGTTGGCATATCAGCTTCGATAGTCTTCAATTCGCTTTCTATGTAGTCAAATACTTCACTGCGGGTGGCCTGCGGTGGCGGCGCTCCGCCAATCTCTGTTTCTTCCGTTGCAAAAGGAGGATTGCCATAAAGATCGGTCAATACCCAGTATTGAAAAGCTCTCAGGAATCTTGCCTCGCGGGCATATTGTTTGATGTTTTCCGCATCAGCTCCTGAGATACCTCGACCGGATACTTTGTCGTCCGCAGACTGGCGGATGAATTCATTACATAACGTGATCTGGTAAAGACAGCGATAGTAAAGACCTGTCAGAAAACTATTGTTGGAAGTCCAGTTCATGTTATGAAAATCCTGGATACCCACATCGCCCCAGGTTATTACCGCCTCGTCGGTGCTCAGCACCTGTGCTTTCCAAAATAAGCGGTAAAAATCTGAGAAGCCTTCATCAATACCCTGCACATCACCATTGCCTGCAGGCCCCTGGTTACCAGTGAGTGCAAAGCTTCCATAAACTTTCGCCAGCACCTGCTTGTATCCATCCGCGGTGGCATATACTGTTTCGGATGTCACATCATTGATGGGTGTAAGATCCAGCTTTTTGGTACAGGACTGTATCAATAACAGGCCGGCTACGAGCAGGGAACTGGTTCTTAAAATATTTTTTGTCATACAGTTTATTTTAAGCAATTCTTTGGATTAAAAATCTAAGTTGAGACCCAGGGCGAAGATTCTTGGCCTTGGATAAAAATTATTGTCAATACCGCCGTATACTTCGGGATCCACTCCTTTGTACTTTGTGATCACAAATACATTTTGCACATTGGCCGTGATCCTCAGGTTTGTGTTCTTCCTGATCAGATCTCCGGCATTGTAACCGATATTGAAGTAATCCATTCTCAGGAAAGAGGCATTTTCAATGAAATAGTCCGACAAAAAGTATCGGTCGCCATTACCACTGAAATCTGTCTCTAAAACATTTCTTGTGCCGTTGGCGAGGTAACCGAGCGGGTCGATGATATTACGTTGTGTGCCGGTATTGGAGAACCTGTTATTGTAGAGATAATTTCCAAAATTTGCCCGAAGGGAAAATCCGGCGCTCCATTTTTTCCAGTTCACATTCGAGTAAGCGCCCATAAATACATCGGGATCGGGAGATTTATACCTGTACAGGTCGTCAACGTTCACGAGACCATCACGGTTCCTGTCTTCAAAGAGATCCTCGATCGGCTTGCCATCCTTTCCATAGATCTGTTGGTATACATAGAATGCGCTTTTAGGATAACCAACCGTATGGATCTGGATAGTGCTACCCACACCCCCTGCGATACCACCCACGAGGTTACCGGGAAAACTTGGATCATTCACAAAAGTGAGTCGTGTGATCTCATTCTCATTATAAGTTACGTTGAAGCCAAGATCCCAAACCAGGTCATTGCGACGGATCGGTTGGGTATTGATGGAAAATTCAACACCCTTGTTTTCCATGTTACCGATATTGGCCAGGATCTTATTGGAAAAATTGGTGCCCGCCGACTGGTCGATCACGCTCAGCAGATCTGTTGTCTTCTTCAGGTAAAAATCTATCGAACCACTTATGCGGTTGTTAAGAAAACCATAGTCAAGACCAACGTTATAGGTTTCAGTCTCTTCCCATTTCAGGTTAGGGTTATAACCCGCAGGCCTGTACATTTCATAATAGGTGCTGCCAAATTGGTAACGGGCTTGCGCATTTGCCACTGAATAACGTGGAATATAATCGTAGTTGGCGATGCCGTCCTGCTGACCTGTGACTCCATAACCAAGTCTCAGCTTAAGATCACTGATCACTCTTGAATTTTTTATTCCACCCTCTTCACTGATCCTCCATGCAAATGCACCGGAGGGGAACAGGCCCCAGCGATTATCATCAGAGAAACGCGAAGAACCATCGCGGCGAAGTGTTCCGGTAAAAAGATATTTTCCATTCAGGGTGAAATTCAGACGACCGAAAAATGAGATCAGCCTGTTTTGTTGTTCGTCAAAACGGAAAGTAGGCGAACTGATCAAGGTGCCGTCTGTGGTGTAATCAGAGTAGGGCGTCCATCTCCTTCCATCGGCTGAGGTCAACACACCATTTGGATCAAGCTTTCCATTATAGTTGGTCGTGAGGAAATCCTGGTAGGAATAACCGGCCATCACATCGATACGGCTCTTTATAGAACTGATCTCCTTGGCATAGTTCAGGTACGCTTCCAGGATTTGGTTCGACTTGGTCTGACGATAGCGATTGTTCACGCCACCATGCTGCCCGTCGGGCGAGCGTAAATATGATGAGGCCGCACTGTCCGGAATCACCACCGTTCCTTTACCTTCAGACAGATCATAACCCAGGTTAAGATTTACCCGCAGGTCGGGGAAGAAATGAAGTTTATAATCAAACTGCACATTGCCTATACTTCTGAACACATCGCTTTTATCGTTACGCTGTTCGAGCAGTCCAACCGGGTTTAGTGGCGACAGGTCTTTCAAACCTGTAGTAGAAGCAGGATCCAGCCATTCAAAAAATCCGCCGAACCTTTTTCCGGTGGAGTAGACTGGTTTGGTGGGATCAAAACGAACAGCATTACCGATCGCGCCTTCATCAGCAAATTTTGAATGACTGAGCGTACCCTTCAGGTTGACATCAATCTTGAGGTGGTCATCAAACAACCTTGGGCTTACGGAAACAGCGGCCGAGGTCCTGTTTAGATTTCCTGTCCTGAGAATACCGTCCTGGCTCATATATCCCAGCGAGACACGGTAGGGCATATTTTTCATGGAGCCGGATACACTCAGGTTATTATCTGTTGTAAAAGAAGCATCATAAATCTCATCCTGCCAGTCGGTACTTTCATTTCCCAGCAGGGCGATCTGGGCTTGTGTGCCATGCGACTGAACATATTCCCGGAACTCATCAGCGGTAAGTACATCCGCCTTTTTAGGTAATGTGGATACTGAGTTCTGTGTATTGAAATTGAATTTGGGGCGACCGCTTTTTCCTTTCTTGGTAGTGATGATGATCACGCCGTTGGAAGCGCGGGAACCATAGATGGCCGTTGCTGACGCGTCTTTTAAAATATTGAAAGATTCAATATCGTTGGGGTTGATCATCGCCAGTGCGTTGGCTGTACCCGAGATGCCGCCATTATCTACCGGCACTCCATCGATCACAATAAGTGGATCGTTACTGGCATTCAGTGAAGCACCACCGCGGATCCGGATCGTACTACCAGCACCCGGCGCACCACCATTCGACACAATCTGCACACCAGCCACCTTACCGGCTATCAGCTGCTCAGGCGTGGTGATCGTGCCTTTGTTGAAATCTCTTTCTGTAATCGAAGTCACCGAACCGGTCAGGTCTTTTTTCAATCTTGTACCATAACCGATCACAACTACTTCATTAAGCGATGCGACATCGCCGGCCATTACAACATTAATTGTGGATTGTCCATTAATATCTACTTCCTGGGTGGCGAATCCAACCGAAGAAAATATCAGGGTAGTTACCGTATTTGGAACGGTGAGCTGGTATACGCCGTCATTGTTCGTAACTGTTCCCGTGACACCACCTTTTGGGGTGACACTCACGCCCGCGAGCAATGAGCCATTCTTAGAATCAGTCACCGTACCGGTAATCACTTTGTTTTGGGAAAAGGACGTATGCGAGACAAGAACCAATGTACATAGTACAAGTGCCTTCAGCAACTTTTGGCGGGTCATAAGCAATCGATGTTAGTTAAGCAATTCAGTTTTTTCGAAAATACACAATGTGTATTAAGAACACAATGTTAGTGCATTTTTATTTCCGACAAAAATTAATTTATACTTTTTCGTCATTCATCAAGACAACACACGCCCCCGGGTAGCTGCGTTGCGACGGCCGGCTTTTGATTTGTAAACGGGTTTGAGGGAGTAAAGTTTGCCTGGCCGATGTCGTACATCTTCCTCCATTTCATTAAGATCGACTAACCAGTCCTTTATTGCAATTTTTTTCCTGAAATTCCTGCGGTCCAGTTCTGTACTTAAAATGGCCTCATAGAGCTCCTGGAGTTCGCGAAGGGAAAACTTCTCTGGTAATAGATTGAATATCACCGGGTGATCCATCACCTGGTCGCGTAGACGCTGCAGGCAGGTATCGAGTATCATCTTATGGTCGAAAGCCAGTTTGCGGATAGAGCGGACCGGTTGCCATTGCAACTCGTTATTATTAACCCTCAATTTCTGGTGCTTGGCATCGATCAGTGAGTAATAAGCTGTTGTGATTACCCTGCCCGATGGGTGTCGGTTCAGGCTTCCAAATGTATGTACCTGCTCGAGGTAAACATCTTCCATCCCGGTACGTTGGCGCAGGATGCGATAGGAGGCGCTGTCGAGATCTTCATCTGGCCTTACCAGGTCGCCAAGCAGGGAATACAGACCTGAAAACTCTTCAAGGTCAGATTTTATTAATAATACTTTAAGCTCTTTTTCTTCGTAACAAAAAATCACACAATCGACCGAAATGGCGATGTTGAAATAGTCGAGGTGACTGATTTTCTCCAGTTCCGCCGTTTTCAGATTTGTCGCTTTTGCCATGCTCTTTAAAATTAAGGGACTAAAATCCTTACCAGACCGGCTTCATTTTTTGACTGCACACGTATCAGGTAGATCCCGGCAGGCAAATTATTAATTTTATCAGTAATTGAAACCTGGTTTCTGCCTTTTGTCATCAAACCCGAATAAATCCTGCCCAGTAGCTGACCCGTAGCATTAATCAGATTCATCTCAGTGTAAGCAGTCTCGGGTATTTCGATCAACAGTGTAGAGCTACCCGACACAGGATTCGGATTTACTGAAACATTCAGTGTATAGGTGGGTGTTGGTGTATCATTCAACCCGGTAGTGATCGTATTTACGATATTCTTGTCGAAATAAATCCGGTATTCACCCGGACGCAGGTTCAGATTTTGCGCAGTACCTGTGGCCGTGATCGTTTCTCCGGTCAGGTAATCGTACCAAACTCCTGCAGATTGGAAAGTTGCGGAGAAAGTTCTTTGCACTACGTCAAAATTTGCAACGATATAGGCACTCAGGTTGGGTTCTGAAATTCTGAAATACTTAACGGCACCCGTCAGGTCGTACTGGAAATTGGTACTGTTGAAAAGATCCGTTTGAGTTTTACGTAATTTGATCAGGGCGGCTGTCACTTCAAAAAGCCTTCGCCTGTACTCTTCCTGCATATACTGCCAACGGGGCTCTTTCGGGGTAAGTTTACAAATATCTGTTGGAGGCACAGTATTGTCGGGGCACGCAAATATTGACTTGTCATAACCCCTTTCGCCAAACTGCCAGATCATCTTAGGACCGGGTATGGTCAGGAAAAGTGCATTGGCAGCTTCCATC
>JAEYVW010000306.1 GCA_023429365.1 Bacteroidota bacterium | reverse complement strand
CATCATATTCTGTAAGGTTGATCCATTTGTTATCATAGATCTTCTTCTCTCCCAGAACCTGCCATGGATTTTGCTCGCTCATGATTATTTATTTTTTTCTTCCGCTAAAAAAAGAGCCGGGAAGACGGAAGTCGGTAAGTTTATTTCTTCCCGTCTCACCGCCTCCCCGGCCTGTATAAGTATTTACAAAATAGCTGATGTGTAAGTCTTAGAAAGTAAAACTTACCACCCGGCGCCGACCTTATTATAAACCAAACGCTTTTTTCACTTTCGCAACATAGTCAAGCTTTTCCCAGGTAAATAGTTCAACCTTCTTTGTTACCTTTTTACCATCAGGTGAAAGAAAAGTCTTTTCAACAATTTTAGGCTCGCGTCCCATATGACCATATGCTGCAGTTTCACTATAGATCGGGTTGCGCAACTTCAGACGCTTCTCTATAAAATAAGGACGCATGTCGAAAATTGACTCCACCACCCTACTGATCTCCCCATCGTTCATATTCACTTTTGCGCTGCCAAAGGTGTTGACATTGATACTGGTAGGTTTTGCCACACCGATAGCATAGGAAACCTGAACAAGTACCTCATCAGCCAGGCCGGCCGCTACCAGGTTCTTGGCAATATGACGGGTGGCGTAAGCCGCGCTGCGATCAACTTTGCTTGGATCCTTTCCACTAAATGCGCCACCACCATGTGCACCCTTGCCCCCATAAGTATCAACGATAATCTTTCGCCCGGTGAGCCCGGTGTCACCATGTGGTCCGCCAATTACAAATTTACCGGTGGGATTGATATGGAATTTGATATCGTCATTGAAGAGACGGGCGTATTTCTTATACTTTGATTTTACCCGCGGAATAAGGATATTGATGATATCCGCCTTTATCTTTGCCAGCATCTTAGCTTCCGAATCAAAATCGTCATGCTGCGTAGATACTACGATCGCATCGATCCTTACCGGTTTGTTATTATCATCATATTCCAGCGTCACCTGGCTTTTAGCATCAGGGCGCAGGTACTTGATTTGTTTGTTTTCCCTGCGCAGAGCAGCCAGCTCGATCAACAGTTTGTGAGCAATATCCAGTGCCAGCGGCATATAATCCGCCGTCTCATTGGTCGCATATCCAAACATCATTCCCTGGTCGCCAGCACCCTGTTCTTCTTTTTTCTTGCGATCGACACCCTGGTTGATATCCGCCGATTGTTCATGTATAGCAGACAGCACACCGCAGGAGCTCGCCTCAAACATGTATTCGCTCTTGGTATAACCGATCCTGCGGATCACATTACGGGCAATTTCCTGGACATCCAGGTATGCTTTTGATTTTACTTCCCCGGCAAGTACCACCTGACCTGTTGTTACAAGTGTCTCGCAGGCAACTTTACTTTGAGGGTCAAACGCAAGGAAATTATCGATAAGAGCATCAGATATCTGGTCGGCCACTTTATCCGGGTGGCCTTCAGAAACACTTTCAGAAGTAAACAGGTAAGGCATAGTTGATCTTAACTTTTGAATCAGGGTTAGCTATAAATAAATCGGGTGCAAAGATAGCACCCGATACAATTCAGTAAAGTTTGGTTTTCCACTAAATTTTCGAATACACAATCCGCAATCTCATCTTCTGTGTAGGATGGTTACCACCACCGAGCCTCACCCTGCCCTTACCAGCCTGTTGGTTTACACTCATACTCACTGTGTCTGAAAAAGCTCCAAATCCACCCGGCCGATGCAATTCATTCACATAGAATGGAGCAAAAACCCTGAGATCATAACCAGGCTCGGTCTTATTGACCACATGTTGCACATACCTTGTCATGTTGAAACGCCAGATATGGATATAATTCCCAAACGCATCTTTTGTCCGCAGCGGAGCAATACCAAAATCACCAAGATTTGAACTACCCTGGAAGTCGATCGTTACATCGTAAGGCACCGTCCGGTAATTATCAACCGATGTATCGTATGCATCCACATAAAGGTTGGTTGGAGGGAAAATGGTATCCTGTACATCATACACCTGTTCCATGATCAGCTCTGCCCGGTGAATAATACTATTGCTTAGCCCCGTAAGACCGGGTATTTTGATCGTCGCAAAGGAGCCTGGTGTAGTTTGAATATAAACCAGGTCATCTGGTGTGGAGGTGCCATCCACTGCAGCTTCAAGTGGCGTACCTGTATAATCTCTTTTTATATAGTTCGCCGATACCGAAGTGGGGTTAGCGGCAAAACCGAAATATGCTACAGCCGTATCCGCCTTGGCTGGATCAGTGCTGTTGTTATCATCCTTGTAATAGATCGCGAGCTTGGTATTCTCCCCCTGCAGTTTGAAACCCATAATGGCATTGCCGCTGGTCGACTCGATAGCAAAACCTTTCACTTTGGTCCGAAACACCGAATCCGAAGAGTAAGCATCTTCCCAACCCTGTGCATTGGTGGTATCATAGTACAGTAGCCGCTGACCAAATAGATTATCCAGCCGGATCCGCAACTGGTTTGCTGTAGTATCCTTATATGCTTTGATAGAATCATTCAGTATTCTCGGCTCAAATGTGCGGGAACCCAGCAATGCGGCTTTCGCATATTCACTCCTGCGAATGGTATATGAAGTATCACCAAAGTCGCTGAACGGGGCGATCTCGTAGACATTTACCGTTTGCGGGGTCAGTGTGTCGCCATAAGTGTCCACGTAATCCAAAACCAAAACCACCGAGTCTATATGCAGGCTATCGGGACGGTTAAGAAAGGTATACTTATACTGCGGTGGTTTTAATTCCAGGTAAATTTTGGCATCTGTTTTACCAAAAAAAGGATCATTATTGATCTGGCCCAGGTAATGAACAAATGAAGGACCATAGCGAGTGGTGTCAATCAAAATACTGAAAGTATCGTTGAATGCCTGTACTTCCAGTGAAGTATCAAAAGTATTTATGTTATCGATGGGTGGGATGAGCCCTCCACCAAGTCTGGTGGAGTCGTTAATTTTTTTGCAGGAAATGAAAAAGAGAAAACCGGTAAATATCGTTCCAAGCGCGAGTGCCAGGTGTTTGTACTTCACAAAAAATGTTTATGCCGTGTTTGTTAAATATTACTTGCCCGCAAGATCGCTATAGAGTTGTAAATACTCTGTTAAATCAGACTCCTCGTTATAGACTAATGTCTTTTTACCCCGTACCTTGGAAAATTCCTCCATCAGCTTCTTATCCACCTTTTCAGCGCCAAAAGTAATCGCATCGGCAAACGTGGCTCCGCCCCTGAACATGGCAGTATTGGTCGCCTCTTTATAAACCTCGAGGTCCTTTTCCTTCAATGAAGCATGGATCAGGGCCTTTTGAACAAAATCACTGCCCAGCTTTTCCTTAAACGTATTTTGTCCAATGGTATAAACGATCTTACTGTGTGAAAAAACCGGTTCCTTTTTGTACACGGTTTTCAGGTAGGCGGGAATAAGCCCGGTCATCCAGCCACTGCAATGAATGATGTCAGGAGGCCAGCCAAACTTTTTCACGGTTTCCAGGGCCCCTTTACAAAAAAAGATCGTCCTAAGGGCGTTGTCATCGAACCACTTTTCATTTTCATCATGGAAGATATACTTGCGCTTGAAAAGCTCTTCATTCTCGAGAAAGTAAACCTGCAAGCGGGCGCTGGGAAGAGATGCCACCTTGATCTGCAAAGGCATATCATCATTGTCAACCGATACATTGATACCCGATAACCGAACTACTTCATGCAGGCGGTGCCGTCTTTCATTGATAGTTCCAAACCTCGGCATGATACACCGAACCTCAAATCCATTATCATTTGCTTTTATGGCCAGTTTATTGACAATCTCGGAAAACTCGGTCAACTCCAGGTAGGGCGACATTTCGTTGGCAATAAATAAGATCCTTTTCTTTGCTGACATGTACTCCCGTTTAAATGAATCGTTTTTGGAAAACGTGTGCGAAGGTACGATTTTTTGCAGGGAATAATTAAGTTGTGGCAAATTTAGACCTTAAACAGGCCCC
>JAEYVW010000209.1 GCA_023429365.1 Bacteroidota bacterium | reverse complement strand
GCTTCACTCCAAAATTGTAAGCCCTGTTTTTTGTAATAAAATCACGGTCGAAGTGAAAACGAAGTGTTGAAAAAAAGGATTTCAGGTATTTCAGGAATGTGTTGTTGCTCCGGTTTACAGAATCGAGGATACCATCCTGCAGCCTGATACCAAAGGTCGGCATACGCGGTACAGGGAAATTGGGATTATAGAACACGTTGATCGGGAAATTGGACAGCGTACCTCCGTCGATAAACTGGGCTTTGTCCGGTATCTTTTTGTTTTCGTTTTGCCAGTTGAGGTGTTTATCCCAAATAGCAAAACTGCTTTTCTTACGAAGATCCCTGAGCGTGTAGGTTTCGAAGAAAACGGGTATCGACATACTGGCTCTTACAAAATCACCAGGGTGTACATCCTCCTGCCTGGCCCAATAGAGGTCCCACATGTTTGGAAACTCGATCTTACATTCCGAAACAATATCGCAGGTGATGATGGTGAGCATCGGCATATCAGGCGGGCGGTTCACAGCACGCCTGGGATCTTGTTTCAATACCAGGCCTGGTGGCACCCGCATAAAATGCCTGGCGAACCCAGCCATGGTACTGATCTTTTCGTCGGATGGGTCTGCCTGTACATGATTGGAAGAGATCACCTTTTTGATCCATTCATGAAATACTTTTCCTTCATTCAGTCCATAACCGTTTTTACTGAAAGCCTGGAATTTCTTTTTGAGCGAGATCAAGCCGATTATAATCAATATAAATATCAGTCCTGCGGCCAGCCCGATCCATTTGGAAACGCCGGGAATAAAAAAGTTCGTGACAAAACTTACTATTGTCAATAACAGCAAACTGATCAGCAGCCATTTTGCAATAGAAAAAATGCGTTTAAAGAAATTCTTTTTTACCAGCAGTTTCTGTACAAATGATTTTACTTTTTTGGTGAACTTCCAATTGGTGGATTTTCCATCAACCAGCGAAAAGAAATCAAGTGCCAGGAGGTCGGCAATGATCTTTTCCACTTTTTCATCTTCCTTGTTGCCTGTGCAGGCCAGCAGCATCGCGTTGATAGAACCAGCGCTGGTTCCGGCCAGGCTAAAGAAACGAATACCCATCTTTTCCAATACATAAGTATAACCAACCAGCGCCACACCCAGCACACCGCCGCCTTCCTGAACCAGGTCTACATATTGGTGACCCTGTTCATCAGTGAGATCTGAAACAACCAGTTGTTTGTTTTTGAAATGAAGTTTTAATTCCTCCACAATTTTGTCTGCACCTGAAAGCCGGAGGAATTCATTAACGGGAATAGGCTCTTTTTGATCCATAGTTTAGGATTTAAAAAATAATTTCGACGGGGTCCTGTTGAAAATATTGTGCGTTAAGTTAACGAATACTTAAGCATAAATTTTTTTGCACCGTTGTGCCAATCTTTTCGATGCATACACCAATTATTTTAGCTAACTTGATTACCGGCAATTGGGGTTGCCAGGTGGAACAGGATATGTGGATAACCTGTAAATCGGGGTGAAAAATTGGTGCACAAAGAAAAAGTGTTTTAAAATAATTTTTGAAAAGGAATTGAACTTATTTTCGCCGTCTGACTGCGGGAAAACATTCCGATAAACGTAGAGGTAACATTTTTCTGAAAGCAAGACTGGAATTCACCCTAAGGTCATTAGTGAACAACTGATGGTTTAATTTTTTATCGCTGTAACTCAAAGATGGACCTGACGAACTTAAACAAAGACCGGAAACAGAAAAGGAGATCTACAATAGACCTTGGAACAATGGTGTACGGTAAGGTGCCTCCACAGGCAAAAGACCTGGAGGAAGCGGTGTTGGGTGCTATCATGCTGGAGAAAAATGCCTTTGATGATGTGATAGACATTTTAAAGCCTGAATGTTTTTATGTAGAGGCTCATCAGCGCATCTTTAATGCGATGCAGGGCCTGGCCAATAAGAGCCAGCCCATCGACATCCTGACAGTCGCAGAAGAACTCCGCACCCGTGAAGAGCTTGAAATGGTTGGTGGACCTTATTATGTGACCAAACTGACCAATGCAGTAGTTTCCTCTGCCAATATCGAAGCGCATGCACGGATCATCTTACAAAAATTTATACAGCGCGAACTTATCCGTATCAGTGGGGAGATCATCGGTGATGCTTATGAAGATTCTACCGATGTGTTTGACCTCCTGGATGACGCGGAAAACAAGTTGTTCCAGATCACTAACAATCACCTGCGCAAAGATTTCAATTCAATCGATACCGTATTGGTCAATACCATCAAACGTATTGAAGATCTGCGCCAGCGCAATGAAGATGTAACCGGTGTCCCCAGCGGATTTTCCGGTCTGGATCGTGTTACGTATGGCTGGCAAAATACGGACCTGATCATACTGGCTGCAAGACCTGCGGTTGGTAAAACCGCCTTCGCACTTAATCTTGCACGCAATGCTGCGATGCATCCTACCAAAGCCACACCGGTAGCGTTGTTCTCACTCGAAATGAGTGCGGGCCAGCTGGTACAACGTAT
>JAEYVW010000036.1 GCA_023429365.1 Bacteroidota bacterium | reverse complement strand
AGTCAATGAAGAAATTTTCAAGGATTTTTGGCTATCTGAAGAATCATAGCGGCAAGATTGCGCTTTACTTACTATGTACTGTTCTCGCGACATTTTTTGGCGTTATCTCCATCGGGATGCTGATCCCTTTCTTTGGGCTGATCTTTGAAACCGGTGCGCCGGGCAGCGATATGGTCAGGACCAATGCACTTGGGTCTTTTATTACGGATACGCTGGTTGGTATTATCGAGAAAGGAGGAAATGTCGCGGGACTCACGGCCATCTGCATTTTCATCATCACAGCCACTTTTTTTAAAAATCTCTTTATCTATCTCTCAAACCGGATCTCTGTACCTGTTCGTGCCGCGATCATCACCCAGTTGCGGGGTGAACTTTATGATAAAATACTTCGTTTGCCGGTGGGTTATTTCACTGAAAAAAGAAAAGGGGATGTGATCTCAAGAATGACAAACGATATCGCTGAGATCGAAAATTCTGTAGTGGGTACATTCGATGGTCTTATTAAAGATCCGCTGACCGTATTAGGGTACCTGCTTTTCCTGCTTATCATTTCACCACAACTTTCTTTGTTCTTGCTGGTGCTTTTGCCGGTCACTGGTATCCTGATCGGGAGGGTAAGCCGTACTTTAAAAAGACAGTCACAGGATGCGGCCATCAAACTTGGAGAAGGTCTTTCCATCCTGGATGAAACGCTCGGAGGTTTGCGCGTTATCAAAGCTTTTTTGCTGGAAAAGTTGTTGAGTTCGAGATTTCATAAAGTGAACGCGGAACTATATGAGGTTCGGAAAAAGATGGGAGCCCGGAGAGACCTGGCAGGTCCACTTACCGAATTGCTTGGCGTAATAGTCCTTAGTACTATACTTTATTTTGGTGGCCGGCTGGTACTGGGTGGCGACGGACTGGAAGCAAAGGAACTAATAGCCTATATCGCTTCTTTTGCTATGCTGATCAATCCTGCTAAAAATATTTCTTCGGCTTTTTTCAATATCCAGCGTGGCGCGGCGGCGATCGACCGGGTGGAAGAAGTGCTGAAAGCGCCTGTGGTAGTAGATGAGAATACGGCTGGCAGGCAATTGAATTCCTTCAATTCAAAAATTGAATTTCGCGACGCCTCATTCATGTACGGCGACACGATCATCCTTAATAAAATAAACCTGGTAATTGAAAAAGGTAAAACCGTGGCCCTTGTTGGTTCTTCGGGAGCGGGCAAGTCTACCCTCGCCGATCTGGTACCAAGATTTCACGATGTCACCAGTGGAGAAGTACTGATCGACGGCGTAAATATCAGGGAGTACTCTTTGCACTCCATTCGTGGGCTCATGAGCATAGTTACGCAGGAACCGATCCTGTTTAACGATACCATTGCCAACAATATCCGCTTTGGTAAGGAAGACGCCACAGAAGAACAGATCATCGAAGCAGCCAGGGTTGCCAATGCGCACAACTTTATCATGCAAAAAGAAGACGGCTACGATTCGAATATCGGTGACAGGGGAACCAAACTAAGTGGCGGGGAACGTCAGCGTCTTACCATTGCACGGGCGCTTGTAAAAAATCCACCCATACTTATTCTTGATGAAGCCACTTCATCTCTGGATACAGAAAGCGAGCGCCTGGTACAGGATGCCATCAATAATATGATGCAAAACCGCACGAGTATCGTCATCGCACACAGGCTGTCTACTATTCGCCACGCTGATGAGATCATCGTTTTGCAAAAAGGACAGATCGTCGAACGCGGTACGCATGATGACCTGATCCAGCAAAATGGTTTTTATAAAAAGCTGGTGGAGATGCAGGAATTTAAATAAGCGAGTAGATCGCTTCCTGTTGTTCAATAAGTCGTTTAATTATTCAGCTCAACTCCGAAACACTTCCCGTGCGATCACGATCTTTTGTATCTCACTGGTGCCTTCGCCGATAGTGCAGAGTTTGGCATCGCGGTAAAATTTCTCAACGGGGAAATCTTTGGTGTACCCATAACCGCCAAAAACCTGTACCGCATCGTTGGCCACTTTTACTGCTATTTCGCTGGAATAATATTTTGCCATCGCCGCTTCCTTGGTCACTGACTTTTTCCTGTTCTTCAGATCACAGGCCTGCAGTGTGAGCAGATCCGCCGCTTCAATTTCTGTTGCCATATCGGCCAGTTTGAAAGAAATACCCTGGAAACTTGAGATAGGTTTGTCAAACTGGTGACGCTCCTGTGAATATTGCAAAGCTGCCTGGTAAGCGCCTTTCGCGATGCCGAGTGCGAGTGACGCTATCGATATACGTCCTCCGTCGAGGACAACCATGGCCTGTCGAAAACCATCACCTACATCACCCAGGCGATTAGTATCGGGTATGCGGCAATTATCAAAGATCATCTCCGCAGTTTCGCTGGCACGCATGCCGAGTTTATTTTCTTTTTTACCCGCGCTAAAACCGGGGGTTCCCCTTTCAACTACAAATGCTGTCGAATTATTTTTTGTCCTGGGTTCGCCCGTGCGGCAAATCACTACTGCCAGGTCTCCGCTCTTCCCATGGGTGATCCAGTTTTTTGTGCCGTTGATGATCCAGTCGTTACCATCTTTCACCGCGGTGCATTTCATATTACCCGCATCGCTGCCGGTATTAGCCTCTGTAAGTCCCCATGCCCCCAGCCATTCAGCAGTAGCAAGTTTAGGGAGATACATTTTTTTCTGCTCTTCGTTGGCAAATGCCAGAATATGTCCGGTGCAAAGAGAATTGTGAGCCGCAAGACTGAGCCCGATCGAACCACAGACTTTGGCCACTTCCTCGATCACCGTCTTGTATTCAAAATAACCAAGACCAGCACCACCATATTCCTCAGGCACCAATACGCCCATCAGACCCAGCTTTCCCATTTCCTTAAATACGTGTAAGGGAAACTCCTGGCTCTCATCCCAGTCCATCACGCCCGGCCTGATATGTTGTTGAGCAAAATCCCTCGCGGTTTGTGCCACCTGCTGGGTTATTTCAGAAACTGCAAAATCCATCCGGCAATAAGTTTAAGGTTTAAAAGATGTGCCACCACATAAAATTGTGATGGCACATAACATTGACTGTTTCTAATTCTTAACAGCACGCAAATCGTTAAAGGCAATGCAAGTAAATAAAATTATTTGAAACTAACAAGTGTTAGCTTCAGAAATATGTATCAATTAACTCCTGCAAACTCAAGAACCAGCCCGTCATAACCCAGGTGCATACCCGCAGGGAGTTCATTTTCAACTTC
>JAEYVW010000014.1 GCA_023429365.1 Bacteroidota bacterium | reverse complement strand
CATGCAACAGTTCGATCAATGCATCGAAGTTCTTGGCCGCGCTACCTTCACGGATGATGATCTTCATCCCGTTTTGCAATTTGTCCAGGGCTTCCTCTTTTGTGAAACATTCATGATCGGTGGTGATACCCGCAGCAATGTACTGCCGGGCCTGCTCGCCCATCAGTCCGGGAGCGTGCCCGTCAACAGGTTTTTGTAACTGGTGGGCTGCAGCGATCTTTTGCATCACTTCTTCGTCTTCATTGAGCACGCCCGGGAAATTCATCATTTCACTCAGGTATTTTATGTCGGGTCGTTGTAAGAGTTTTTTTACATCGTCAGCATCGAGCCGGTCACCTGCGGTTTCGAACACCGTGGCGGGTACACAGCTGGGTGCACCAAAATTGAATTTAAAAGGAACCGTCCTGCCATTTTCAATCATATATTCCACGCCTTCCATGCCGCACACATTGGCGATCTCGTGCGGATCACTCACCGTGGCCACCGTGCCATGCACAACCGCAAGCCTCGCAAACTCGGAAGGCACCAGCATAGAACTTTCAATATGGACATGACTATCTATAAACCCGGGAAGGATATAGTTTGTTTCGTGGCGACTTTCATCCGGTGTGATCGCGACGATCTTACCTTTATCAATGGTGATTTCTGCCGTATAAATTTTTTGCTGGTGAAGATCAACCAGGTTGCCCCAGACAGAAAACTTAGACATAGCTATAAAATTTAGATAGCTAAGATATTAAGGGATGACCAGGAAGTTGGGAATTTGTTATGCTCAGGAAACGGGAAGATCATATTTCCTAGTGCGCTCCTTCATCAGGCGGATCACTTCCTCGCGGCTGCTAAATGTGTTGTTGATATTGACGATATTATCCGCCAATTTATCATAACGCTTGGTCATCAGCCACAAAAAGATGTGGAGGTAATGGATCCCGTCGAATACAAAAGTCTTTTGCTCGGCGAACTTGTCTTTATTTTTCAGGAATTCATTTGGTATGTCGGTATAATGTAGCGCCGGGCGAAGGTGATGTACGGCGTGGTATCCATCGTTCCAGCAGATCTTATTGTATTTGGTATTGATACAATTGATGGTATTTTCTTCGGGGTTGTTGAGATCAACAAAAGCGTGCTGTGCCCAGTTGCCCAGCATCATCACGATGCGTGCGAAAACAAATGGAATGATGAAAATCCAAAGCGTTGCCTGCAGGTTCACGAAGCACATGATAATGCAGAAAGCAAAAAATGACATTTCACCAAATGTGAGACGGAGATAAAACTTCTTTCTCTTTCTTGAAAACAGGTACATAAAAGTATCCCGGAATCCTAAGAAAAGGAACCGGAGCACGTAGCGGGTAAAACCCCAGATACTATCGCGGTTGTATGGCAGTGTACTGCTGGCATCATCTTCCATATTATTCTCCACATGGTGCATGGCCATATGATGAACAAAATAGGTTTCGGGAGTATGACCAAAGAAAGGGCAAACACCCCAGATGATCCAGTTATAAATCCAGGTGTAGCCTTTTTTAAAAAGCTTGCGATGGCTGATACAGTGTAGCATTAGCCCAAACCGGCCTTTAAAATACATTTGTGAAACATAGAAATAAGGCACATACAAAAGCCACCAGTACCAGCCCTGGAGCAGCGGTGTATAAAGAATAATGGCAGCAGGCAAAACCAGCATATGAATCGCCGTGAGCAGGTAAATAAATGGAAGATCACGAGGGTCGTTGATATAACGAAGCCAGAATTTATCGTACCAGCTGTACTTTTCTTTTGGAACGTATACGGGATCAGTAATGGCGCTGAGGGTCTTCATGGAACTGTGGTGATTTTAAACGATCAGGCTTTTGCTTTTTTCCCGGCCAGATTTATAAATTGAAATTGGTGGTAAAGATGACCGTAAAACTAAACTATTTCAGTCATTTACTGCGGTTTATTTAACATACCCCGCTGTAAAACGATGAGTTGCGCTAAATGTTACCCGGGCTTTTATATTTAACTTTTCGACCAAACAGGAAAACAAACAAAAGCTGAAGCTCAAATGAACTTCAGCTTTACGGATCCCCATGATCCTATGTCCTGACTGTCAGGGCTAATAATCGCTATTTCTGAACTTTGCGGACATTTGTTGTAGCACCCCCGTTGAGGGTAAGGTCTACTGGCTTGTTGGTTTTCCAGGCGCCTCTTGTAAAATCAGGTATATCCACGGTTCTGGATTTTTTCGCAACGGATCTTTCGCTCAGGGGAATGATCGAACTCCAGGCTGCCGCATCATACACGTCCTGGTCGAGCGGCAGGCCATTTCGCAGGCAATCGATCAGGCGCCAGTCCATGATAAAGTCCATGCCCCCGTGACCGCCCACTTCTTTCGCGATCTCGCCGATATGTTTTACGATTGGGGGTGTATATTTTTTGTACAATTCATCAAGTTCTTCTTTTTTTATCCAGCTATGTCCAAACGCGATCTTTTCCGGGCCGGGATATTTCTGGGCTATACCTTTTGTTCCGCTTAATGTATGCAGGCGTGAATAAGGCCGGAGCGTCGACACATCGTGCTGCAGCATGATAGTTTTCCCCTTGCTGGTGCGGATGATGCTGGTATTCATGTTGCCCCGGTAAGGCTTACCGGTAAATTCATTGAAGAAAGGATCTTTCGCAGCCATCTCGTTAGCCATATTCCCCAATGTAAAATCGTTGGTGCTCATGCTTACCAGGTGATCCATCTTATCGCCACGATTGATATCAAGGCATTGCGCAATGGGTCCCAGGCCGTGTGTGGGATAGAGATTACCGTTTCGCTGGTAGTTTTCTTTTAGGCGCCACATGTCGGCATAGGCCTTCTTGTTAAACAGCCAGTCCTTACTCAGGTCATGAATATAGGCGCCCTCGCCATGAACCAGTTCACCAAACAAACCATTGCGGGCCATGTTCAGGGTAAGCAGCTCAAAGAAATCATAGCAGCAGTTTTCAAGCATCATGCAATGCTTTTTGGTTTTTTCCGAAGTCTCAACCAGTTCCCAGCACTGGTCGATCGACAAACCTGCATTCACTTCTGTGGCTACATGTTTCCCATTTTTCATGGCATACAAACAAATAGGGGCGTGCAGATGCCAGGGTGTAACATTGTAAACAAGGTCTGCATCACTGTTTTCACACAAGGCTTTCCAGCCATCTTCACCGCTATAGGCTCTTGCTTTGGGGCGGCCTCTTTTTTCAAGTGTGAGCTGTGCTTTTTCTACCCGGTCAGGATATTTATCACAAAGCGCTACTATTTCAAGCCCGTCAATATAACCGAGGCGTCCCACGGCGTCGGATCCGCGCATGCCAAGACCAATGATGGCCACTTTTACGGTCGGGATCTTTGGCGCGGCATAACCACACATATTAAAACGTTGACGGCTCTTTTCCCATTGGCTGGATCTTTCAATCTCTTCATCACTGGTAGCCAGATCTCCCGCAATTGCTGGAAGCCCGGTGGCCAGGATGCCTCCGCCAATGGTTAAACGCTGTAAAAATTTCCTGCGGTTCGTACCCATAGTTTGCTGATTTTTTATGTTGCTGCAAGTTCACGAAATAATCAATAGCAAAGCAGTGAGAATGAAATTGGTGCAAACGGTTGAGCAGGGTTATTTTAATTCAATTGCGCAGAATATTTGTCTTCCTTCTACTTATTCTTCATTCATACCGGGTCTTCTTTCCCTCGTCCTTTGAAGCGCCTGTTCATTTCGCCATTCATCTACTTTATGAGGATCACCACTTAATAAGATGTCGGGAACTTTCCATCCCCTGAATTCAGCAGGGCGTGTATACACGGGAGGGGCGAGCAGGTTGTCCTGGTAAGAATCAAAAAGCGCGGAGGTTTCATCATTCAACACACCTGGCAACAGGCGCCCGATGGCATCTACCAGCACTGCAGCGGCCAGTTCGCCGCCACTCAATACATAATCGCCTATAGAGATCTCTTTAGTGACAAAATGCTGGCGTATCCTTTCGTCGATCCCTTTGTAATGACCGCATATCATCAACAGGTTTTCTTTTAATGAAAGCGTATTGGCCATTTTTTGATCAAAAGTCTGGCCGTCCGGTGTGAGGTATATGATCTCGTCGTATTTTCTTTCGGCGGATAATTCTTCAATTGCGTTGGCCAGCGGTTCACACATCATCACCATGCCAGCGCCACCGCCATACTGGTAGTCGTCCACCTGCCCCTGGTTATTGATCGCCCATTTCCGCAAATTATGGGTATACACTTCGAGAAGGCCTTTCGCCTGTGCACGTTTCATGATACTATGCTCGAACGGGCTCTTTAGAAGGTCTGGTACAACGGTGATGATATCGATTCGCATATTCGGGCAGCATCTATTGGGATGCTTGCGGTCAAAGATAAGTTAGAGTTAGAAGTTAAGGGTTAACAGGCGTTGTCATGCCCTGACATAGTTTGACAGATCAACCGACATTTCAGTTGGCGCTGAACTCCACTTTTTTTGACGAAACATTATTCGATGGATCTTCGGCGATAACCCTGACGAGGTAGCTAATGCCGCTGACTGGTTTGAAAGCTTGACTGTAAGAATGTGTACCGGATGTCGGGTGTATATGGACGTGAAGGTATTCTTCCCCGGTCTGAAGATTGCTGATCTCGATATGTATCTCATGGATGTATTCGTTGTCGGCAACAGTGCCACGAATATTTAAAACCTGTCCTCCGGTAACAATGGCATTGTGTACAGGTTCCTCTATGGTCACAACTGGTGCTTCGCGGTCTCTTTCCTTATTGCTTTTTGCGCAGGACAGCGAGAATAGGGATAAAAGGATAATCAGGGTTATAAATCGGCAAAGACGCATGAAAGGTAATGGCTTGTTGGTTAGAAAACTTATTTTCCAAAAAATTCATCCAGGTCTCTTCTTTCTTTTTTGGTAGGCCGTCCGATCTTGCTTGGCCTTTTACCGGTATGAAAACTCGCGGCCTGGTATTGCAGTCGTTCTATTTCTTCTGCCGGCGTAATGTCTACATAGTATTTAATTGCTTCAGTGTAAGCCACTCTTTTTTCCAGTAAACCCATTACTTTGATACGCCAGCGTTTAGCCTCCGTTTTTATTTCATACTCGTCACCCACCTGCACGTTTTTGGAAGCTTTTGCCTGCAGGCCGTTGTATTTTACCTTTCCCGTATCGCAGGCTGCAGCGGCCAGGGTCCTGGTCTTGAAAAGGCGTATGGACCAAAGGTATTTGTCGAGTCTCAATTTTTCTTTCTCACTCATCCTTGCAAAATTAAAAAACCCCGCCCGAACAGGCGAGGTTAATTAAAACGGTTGGTAATGATTTCCTATTTGAATGTTTACGCGTTCGCAAAAAATTTATGGAAATAGGGGATTGTTTCTATACCCTTATAATAGTTATCGATATTATATTTTTCGTTAGGGCTATGAAGATTGTCGGTGTCGAGACCAAAGCCCATAAAGA
>JAEYVW010000008.1 GCA_023429365.1 Bacteroidota bacterium | reverse complement strand
TGAGAAGTTCATGTTTGCCCTCCCCGTCGAGAACAGCGCCATCCTGCCCGAGCAGGGCAATGCTTTTATCAATGATTATATTACCTTCCTGGTATACACCCCTGGTAATAATAATGGTATCCCCGGGTTTTGCCTGCTGAACTGCCTGTTTTACCGACTTTACAGGTTTGTCCTTCCCCACCGTGATTGTCCGCGAAAAAGAACAATGAGTTAACAAAAGGCACGTTATGAAAAATATTTTTCTCACTTGATCAGTATATTATATAAAGTTGCCCAGTTCGTAACCTTACTTCCCTCAATGCCGTCAGCTTTTTCCTTCGCTTCCGTATGATTTTTAAAAGCGGCGGCATTGCCACCCATGGGGCTCTTAAGCTGGCTGCTGACTACAAACTCGGCCTTTCCTACTTCCACAAACTCGTCGGTATTGTTATAGTTTACAAAAAGGGTCTTATGAATATTACTCATTTCTACACCGCGGCGTTCCATGAATTTTGCTACGCAGTGGACGTCATCAAACTTGTAGATCTTACCCTTCTTCGTTACAATCTCGGCACCAAACTTCGGATCCATGATCGTCATCTTGCAATCGGCGCAACTGTCTTTGCCAAAAGCAATTTTTTCTGGCTTAGGATTGCAGCCCACCATAAAAATAAGGCTCAGTATAGCCACAGCTACTGAAGTCGTTTTCCTTGTAGTCATTTGTGTTTGTTTTTTTTGCTTACGCCATTCTAAAAACCATATTATAAAGAAAATCGCTGTCACACCTACAATGATCCACCCTCCAGTATCGGGGTAAGAGTAAGAGTCAAAGTTCAATAGTTTTTTATGCCCTATCAAAGGGGGCTGGTAAGAAAGTCCGGGAACCTGGATGGCTGCAGTCGGGTCGAGGTTGTGGCCATAATCATATCCCCACATATAAAAATCAACCAGGGCGGCGATCGCTCCAATGACGGATGCAACAAGGTACACAAACAATAGTCTCCTGCTTCCTGTAATTGCCACAATCAGCCCGAATATCACAAACGCTCCTAAAATATAGACCAGGAATCCAAACTCCGGAAACATATCAGCATTGATATGTTTCATGCCGATATAGTGATTAAGCCCGTTGATGATCTCTACCTGACCTGTTATCTTATCCAGCCATATTTGCATCGACAACCCTTCGGGATATTGCGGAGCTACCAGATAGATGGACCAGGCGGGAACAAAGAACATTGCACACATAGCTAGCGATCCAATAGCAATGATTATCCTCGAAGTTAAACTCAGCTTTTTCATAAAAAATTGTTGGTAAAAAAAATCCGGAACTATAGAGTTTCCGGATATTAAATATGAGAAACTCTTTTTCTTTATTTACTTAGCTGGTGGCAATAGTACTGCGTCAATAACATGAATGATACCATTAGTGGCAGGAATTGAAGTTACAATGTTTGCGGCATTATTCACGACAACTTTGCCATCTTTGACAGTAATCGTAACATTATCACCATTTACCTGGTTTAATGTTTGTCCATCGGACATCATTTCTGTTCTTAGTGTTCCCACATATACATGGTATTGCAGGATATCTTCCAGTTTCGCTTTGTTCTCAGCTTTCATCAGGTTATCCAGCGTTTCCTTCCCAACTTTTTCAAAAGCAGCATTCGTAGGAGCAAAAACGGTAAAAGGGCCCGCGTTGGAGAGTGAGTTGACCAGGTCGGCTTGCTTTATCGCTGCTACTAGAGTAGAGTGATCGGCTGAGCCGGAAGCGATCTTCACGATGTCTTTGGCAGAAACGTCATCAACAACTGAAGCCTGACCGCCGGTAAGCGGGGTGGTACTGGTAGCATTTGTGTTGTCGGCGGCTTCATTGTTTGCATTATTGCATGAAACAAGAGCAAGGCCGGCAAACCCAACTAGTAAATTCAGTATCTGTTTCATAATTGATAGTTTGAAGGTGGAAATAAGGGCGATCGTGAATCAATCACCCTTATTCTATTTTTATCAGTTCTTTGCAGCGGCAGTTGCGTCACCCACGGGTACACCCTCGGTGGTTACGACCGGTTTATTAGTACCAGTACTAAAATGCAGGGGCACATTAGATCCCACCGGAGACACCCTCAGGTAACCCGACATTTCCTGGTGAAGCGCGGAACAGAAGTCAGTACAATAGAAAGGATAGATACCGGGTTTATCGGCTACCCATTTCAGCGTCTGTGTTTCTCCAGGCATAACCAGTATTTCAGCGGTGTTGGCGCCTTTGATGGCAAATCCATGTGGTACATCCCAGTCCTGCTCAAGGTTGGTAACGTGGAAATACACTTCATCACCAGCCTTCACGCCTTCGATATTGTCGGGAGTAAGGTGAGAACGTATAGCAGTCATCCAAATATGCACCTGGTTGCCTTTACGCTCCACTTTAGTCTGACCTTCTCCTTTTGAAACATAGGGGTGTGTATTTTCTTCTATTTTGAATATTTTCTTTTGTTTGTCCTTGATCATACTTGCAGGCAATGCTTCTGCATAGTGCGGCTCACCCGTGGTTGGAAAGTCTAGTAACAGTTTCATTTTGTCTCCACTGATATCAAACAACTGTGCACTTTGTGTCAGTTCAGGACCAGTCGGCAGGTAACGATCTTTGGTGATTTTATTGTACGCAATCATATATTTTCCATGAGGCTTGGCTGTAGGCCCGCCAGGGATGGAAAGGTGACCGATAGAATAGTAGGTGGGAACACGGTCCAGCACCTGCAGGTCGCTAATTCTCCATTTTACGATCTCAGAAGATACGAACATGGATGTATAGCCATTACCTTTTCCATCAAACTCGGTGTGCAAAGGTCCAAGACCGGGTTTTGCTACTTCACCGTGAAGGGCAGCTTCGTATTTGATCACCGGAATACCATCGTATTCACCATCAAATGCTTTATCGGCGATTGCCTTTTGCACTTTGGTGAATGAAAATACAGGGATGCTGGCAGCCAGCTTGCCGGACGCAACGATATATTCACCGGTTGGATCCACATCGGTGCCGTGTGGTGATTTGGGACAGGGTATCATGTACAGCATATCGGGGCAGTCAGCAGGGTCCAACACAAGTACGTCCTTAACCATAGTAGAAGTGGCAGTATGCGTATTCTCATCATACACATTATGTGCATAGTTTACTGCCTGCTTTTTAGCCTTGCCTGCTTTCACGTATTCTTCAGCTTTCTTCCAGTTTACTGCCATCACAAAATCTTTGTCCTTGGCTGAGGCATTTACTTCAAGCAGGGTATTGGCTTTTTCAGAATTGTAACAGCTGAAGAAAAACCAACCATTCGATTTTCCTTTCCCGGCGCGTGACAGGTCGAAATTGACCCCTGGTGTCCGGATCTGGAAGGCAATGTTCATCTCGCCTGAAGTTGGATTTACTGATACAAAACTGATTGAGCCTTTGAAATTTTGCTTGTATGTATTGATGGGCACATCACCGTTCTGATCATCCAGCGGTACACTAAACCGTGTTGCCGCTACTACATACTCAGAGTTTTCGGTGATAAATGGTGAGGCGTGGTTACCTGCACTGTTAGGTATCTCCAGTATTTCCGCAGTACGGAAAGTTGTGAGATCGAGGCGTGCCAGTCTTGGCGTGTTATTACCATTGGCAAAAGCCCAGCGACCATCGTGCTCACCGTTTGTTTGTGAAAGAGCGATATGGTGCAGGTCATCCCAGGGTACAAAACCATGTGATGTATTCAACATGGGTTTTGTCTCTTCGCTGAAACCATACCCGCTTTCTGGTGATGTGGAAAAAACAGGCACTATACGGAACAAACGGCCTGAAGGAATACCATATATGCCGATCTGCCCATTGAAGCCACCCGACACTATATTATAGAACTCATCGTATTGGCCTGGAGCCACATAAGCTTTCTCTGCATCACCCGATGCGGCTGATTGTGCAGTCTTTGGTTTGCAGCTTTGGGTTGTGAAAAGGCAAGCCGCTCCCAGTACCAGCACCATGCTGGTTTTGAAATAATAAAATTTCATATTGGTGTTAATTTAATTGAATAGTTGCGATCTCATTATTTGACCCCATCGTTCT
>JAEYVW010000493.1 GCA_023429365.1 Bacteroidota bacterium | reverse complement strand
GTCCAACGATCGATGACCTTGTCGATCACATCGACTATGTCGTTAAACTAATTGGTGATGATTATGTCGGTATTGGGGCTGATTATGATGGTGTCAGTTCTCTGCCAGTAGGGATGGAAGATGTGACAACCTATCCTAAAATAACGGAGGCTTTATTAAAAAGAGGTTACTCCAAAAAGTCGATCAAAAAAATTCTCGGTGGTAATGTAATGCGGGTGATTGAAGCGAATTTTAGGGATTAGTAATTGGTAATTAGGAATTAGGCAATGAGTCTTTGACCCAATCCCAATTCCTAATTACTAACCCGATAGCTATCGGGTCCCAATTACCTCAAATTCTATCTCAAAAACAACATTTCCCTATACTTCGGCAGGTACCATTCCTTATCATCTACCAGTAATTCAAGTTTGTCGGCGTGATAGCGGATCTGGTCGAAGAAGGTATCTTTCACCTTGCTTTGATAGGCGAGCGCTTTCTCTCTTGTATCTTCTATATTATTGCAGACCTTCCGGGCCTCGATCATTTGTTCCACCAGGTCACTGGCTTTATTGATATGCTCTGATATCTTATCCAGGATTTGTTTCTGGTTGCTATAAGCTGATTCAGGCAGACCGGCTTCTTTGAGGCCTTTGATATTCGAAGCAAGCAGGTTTTGATAACGTATTGCCGGTGGAAGAATGTGGCTGGTTGCCAGTTCACCCATAATGCGGCCTTCGATCTGTACTTTCTTGATGTACTTCTCTAATTCTATTTCATGTCTTGCTTCCAGTTCGGAATGCGAATAGATATTATTATTCTTGAAAAGTTGTTTTGCCTTTTCAGTAACCATGGCATCCAGGGCAGACGGCGTCGTTTTTACATTGGGTAATCCTCTTTTTTCGGCTTCTTTTGCCCAGGCTTCGCTATATCCATCGCCTTCAAACAACACTTTCTCACTTGATACGATATACTCGCGGATAACATGCATAATGGCGATCTCTTTTTTCTCGCCTTTCTCGATCAGTGTATCAACCTCTTTCTTGAATTGCCTGAGGGTTTCCGCCATGATAGTATTTAATACTGTCATCGGGTTGGCGCAATTGGCAGATGAACCTACTGCACGGAACTCAAATTTATTACCGGTAAACGCGAATGGTGAAGTACGGTTACGATCGGTATTATCCATAAACAATTCAGGGATGTTTTTATGTATATCGATCTTCAGCATGCTTTCATCCTGCTCATCAAATTTATCGCCTACTCTTTCTTTCACTTCCTGCAACACTTTGCTCAGGTACTGGCCGATGAATACAGAAATGATTGCGGGAGGTGCTTCGTTGGCGCCCAGCCTGTGGTCATTTGGCGCTGATGCGATAGAAGCACGCAGCAAATCCGCATAATCATGAACCGCTTTGATGGTATTGACAAAAAATGTCAGGAACATCAGGTTGGTCTTTGGCGTCTTACCGGGAGCCAGCAGGTTGATGCCGGTATCGGTAGACATACTCCAGTTGTTGTGCTTGCCACTTCCGTTTATACCAGCAAATGGTTTTTCATGCATCAAAACACGGAGATGGTGACGGCGGGAAACCCTGTCCATGACATCCATAAGCAGCGAGTTGTGGTCAACTGCCACGCTCACCTCTTCAAAAATTGGCGCACACTCAAATTGAGCCGGCGCTACTTCATTGTGCCTGGTGCGCAGGGGAATGCCGAGTTTGTAAGCTTCATTTTCAAAGTCGCGCATATAGGCATATACTCTTTCGGGAATCGAGCCGAAATAATGGTCTTCCAATTGCTGGTTCCTGGCGGAGTTATGACCATACACGGTACGACCACACATTACAAGGTCGGGACGCGCATTGAACATAGCTTCGTCAACAACAAAATATTCCTGCTCCCAACCCAAAGTGGAAGTAACCCTGCTTACATTTTTGTCAAAATAGTTGCAGACATCCACAGCAGCTTTGTTGAGCGCTTCAGCAGCTTTCAGCAGGGGTGCTTTATAATCCAGCGACTCACCGGTATAAGAAACAAAGATTGTAGGAATGCAAAGCGTTTTACCATTTCCAATCTCCATGATAAAGGCAGGTGAAGAGGGATCCCAGGCGGTATAGCCGCGGGCCTCAAAAGTTGCCCGGAGTCCACCACTCGGAAAAGAAGAAGCATCTGGTTCCTGTTGGATCAGGGCATCACCTTCAAACTGCTCGATCGGTGTGCCATCCCCTTTCAATGTAAAAAACGAATCATGCTTTTCAGCGGTGGTGCCGGTGAGTGGTTGAAACCAGTGGGTATAATGCGTTACTCCTTTGGCCTCAGCCCAGGCGCGGATACCCGTAGCTATCTGGTTAGCTACCGCACGGTCGATCTTTTGCCCGGCTTTGATGGAACCGATCAGGCTCTTATAAGCCTCGTCGCTCAAATATTCGCGGGCGGTTTTTAAGGTAAAAACATTGCTCCCAAATATGGAAGTGACTTTTGAACCCTTCTGCTCCCCGTTGGCGCTGGTAGACAGGTTGGAAATTGCTTTAAAACGCAGTGACATATTTCTTTTTTAATTTTAAGCAAAACAACGGATTTCGCTTTATTATTCAAATATTTTTTTCCAAATCCCCAGTTTTGTGAGGAAAATTGGTGAAAAAACAAAAAATTAATCGATCCGCGGCTCAAAATTCGCTGAAATTGTGCTACTTGATTAAATTATTATTTTTTTTAAATTGATTCACAATGCTGTTCAGCCTGTACCAATTGGTGTGAACTACCACAAGCGTGATCAGTAGAGGAATAGTGATGCTGCGGTATCGAACGATCGCGCCAAGGTTGTTTACCGAGAAACCTATCGCCAGCAACAGTGAAGCGGAAAAAAAGATGCAGAAGTAAATGACATTTTTTGATCTGGCTATATTTCGTACCGGGAATACCAGGAACAAAAAGAAAAGAAACCACATCAGCACTGTTTCGGCAGCCGCTGCCAGCGAAAGCAGGTGATGTACATCACTGGGATATGGGCGCAGGGCAGACAGGGCTATGGCTTGTGGTGTATTTCGGATAAAACTGCCCAGGCTCGGATCCAGTTCATTGATGGAGACGCTCGAATTTCCCACCAGCTTTAGAAAAGCCTGTTGTTTTTCCACTACTGCAGAGGGAAAGTCGAGTTCAGGTACTATGTATCTTAAACCAAAAAAGCAGGCGGCACAGAATACGTATACCAGCGCAAAACTTGCCAGGGCATATTTCGGTTTTTTATTGGCAAGCATCCAGGCAAGGATGGGAGGAAGGATAAGCGCTAATACAAAATTTCGCAACAGCAATAAGATCGACAGTCCTAATAAAACACCCAGCCACCGGACAGGCTTCCAGTTTTTTTCCTTGTTGGCAAAATAGATATGATAAATGACCAGCGCAACGCCGATAAATAATAATCCTTCTTTGTGCAGGCCACTCGACCAGTAAAAAAAGGAGGGCACCATAAAGATGCTGATCAGGATGCCGGTCTTTTGCGTAGGAAATACATCTGCCATTACCCTGTATAAGGCCATGGGCCCAAAGAGTGAGATATAGGAATACAGGATCACATTGACATAATAATGGCCGAAGCTGAACAGGTCAAGAATAGACAGAAACTTAATAAAGACATTGGCTTTGAGATCGTTCCAGTTTGAATTCTGCGATCCGAATAAGGAGTGTAATATGCCGCCTTCATCGTAGCGGTCGAAAATGGTATTGAAATAGGCAGAGGGGTCGTTAAGCAAGAGGTTATATTCGATCAGGGCGCCGTGGTGATAGCTCCAGGTGTCCATCATCTGGGCAAAATTTCCGTAGAAATGTCCCATCCAGCCATAAAATATTCCGGCGATAACTTTTATTAAAAAGATGATGACAAGTTGAGGTTTGGTCAGACCTGTCCTGATAAAAAAACGGCTTTTGGTGATCAGCCAGGCAAATAATACCAGGTAAGCGGCGAAAAGGATATACTCCAAACAGGGTTAGTTTTAGCGTTGCAAAATAGCCATAATTTGGATAAACCCGGAAGACAGGCACCAATAGTATCCAAGGTTATCAACGCAAATCCTGCACGTATTATATTGAATCTATATTGTTCGGTTTTTGGTCACGGAG
>JAEYVW010000479.1 GCA_023429365.1 Bacteroidota bacterium | reverse complement strand
CACTATACATGAGCCGCAGGTGATCAATCGTTCCTCGCCGCTTTCAAATAGCAGCGGATCGGTACTCGATCCGGTTGTTTCCATCCAGTACCGATTTATATTGCAACCATATGAGTCGGCCACTATCGATATGATCTTCGGGATCGCCGAGACCAGGGAAACCTGCAATTTCCTGGTTGAAAAATACCAGGATCGACACCTGATCAACCGTGTGCTGGAACTGGCCTGGACACATGCACAGGTTATTTTAAGACAGATCAATGCGGTTGAATCCGATGCGCAGCTCTATTCACGACTGGCCAGTTCGATAATTTATGCAAACCCATCATTGCGAACCAGTCCTTCGATGATCATGAAAAATCATCGGGGTCAATCTGGCCTATGGGGTTATTCGATCTCGGGTGATCTGCCGATTGTATTGTTGCGAATTGAAGATTCAGCGAATATTGAATTAGTCAAACAGTTGATCCAGGCGCATGCCTACTGGCGGCTGAAAGGATTGCTGGTAGACCTGGTGATCTGGAATGAGGATCACGGTGGTTACCGGCAATTATTACATAACCAGATCCAGGGCCTTGTATCACCAGGTATCACTATCGATGCCAAAGATCAGTTGGGTGGAATTTTTATTCGTTCCGCGGATCAGATTTCAAACGAAGACAGGATCTTGTTTCAGTCGGTAGCACATGTGGTCATATCCGACAGGTTGGGTACGCTGGAGGAACAAATCAGCGGGCGTACGAAATTGAAGACAACTATTCCTTTTTTCAGTCCCAGCAAATTCCCTTCTTCCACCAAATCATCCATCGGCCCGAGAACTGACCTTATATTCTTTAATGGTCATGGCGGCTTTACCCAGGATGGAAAGGAATACGTGATCACCACCAGCAAGGGAAAATTTACGCCCGCGCCCTGGATCAATGTACTTGCCAACAACGAGTTTGGAAGCATCATCACCGAAAGCGGGCAGATGTATACCTGGATTGAAAACGCGCATGAATTCAGGCTAACGCCCTGGAGTAATGACCCCGTCACCGATCTGAAGGGTGAAACATTTTACCTGCGTGATGAAGAAAGCGGCAGGTTCTGGTCGCCTATGCCCTTACCAGCTACCGGCATTTCACCTTATATCACCCGACATGGTTTTGGGTATAGTGTTTTTGAGCACCTGGAAGACGGTATCTATTCCGAGGTATGGGTGTATACGGATATAGAAGACCCGATAAAATTTGTTGTCATCAAACTGCGTAATAGATCAGAACGTCATCGCAAGTTTTCCGTTACAGGATATGTCGAATGGGTATTGGGTGATCTTCGCTCGAGGTCGTTGATGCATGTGGTGACTGAACCTGATCTGCAAACCGGTGCCATACTTGCTCGAAATTCTTATAACACTGAGTTCGAGAATCGCGTGGCGTTTTTCGATGTGGATGATCCCAATAAAACCTACACAACCGATCGTGCAGAATTTATCGGCAGAAATGGCACTTTGCATAATCCGGAAGCCATGAATCGGACAAGGCTTTCTGGTAAAAATGGCGCTGCACTCGATCCCTGCGCGGCAATACAGGTAAACTTTGACCTTGCCGAGGATGAGGAGCGCCAGGTTGTGTTTCGGTTGGGAGCGGGAAAAAGTATGCACGAAGCGCTATCTACCATAAAGAAATTTGATAGAAGCGACGCAGTAAAAGCATCGCTGGAAAGAATACACCAATACTGGAATGATGCCTTGCAGGCCGTACAGGTGGATACACCTGATGCTGCAACCAACGTATTGGCCAACGGCTGGCTAAATTACCAAACACTTGCCTGTCGAATGTGGGCCCGAAGCGGCTTTTACCAATCAGGTGGAGCATTTGGATTCCGGGACCAGTTGCAGGATGTGTTATCGCTCTTGCATACAAAACCTGATATCGCGCGGCAACAATTATTACTTTCCGCTTCACGTCAATTCAGGGAGGGAGACGTACAACACTGGTGGCATCCACCTGCTGGTCGCGGTGTTCGTACCACCTGCTCGGATGATTATTTATGGTTGCCTTATGTAACCAGCCGTTATATCGAAACCAGTTCAGACACCAATATTTTGGACGAAGTAGTGCCGTTTATTGAAGGCCGGCTGCTTGTCGCGGAGGAGGAATCTTATTATGACCTTCCGATCCGTTCGGATCAGTCTGCAACTTTGTATGAGCACTGTGTAAAAGCGATTGAAAATGGACTGCGTTTTGGTGTAAACGGCCTGCCGCTTATAGGTTCAGGCGACTGGAATGATGGTATGGATAAAGTTGGTCAGAATGGCAGGGG
Organism: Bacteroidota bacterium; assembly: GCA_023429365.1. GTDB lineage: Bacteria > Bacteroidota > Bacteroidia > Chitinophagales > Chitinophagaceae > Terrimonas_B. The sequence continues at coordinate 8,621 of JAEYVW010000479.1, read as the reverse complement.
CGAAAGTGTATGGCTGGGCTTTTTCCTTTATGATATTTTAAACCGCTTTGTAGATGTGGCAACCCTTAAGGGCGACGATGCGTTCGCGGAGAAATGCAGACAACAGGCTGAGCAATTAAGAAATAATATTCATGCGCATGCATGGGATGGTAAATGGTGGCGTCGGGCTTATTTCGATGATGGAACGCCCCTGGGTTCACAGGAAAATGATGAATGTAAAATTGATTCAATTGCACAAAGCTGGTCGGTATTGTCAAAAGCAAGTGATTCAGAACGTTCGGTAACGGCTATGGAATCCGCATCGAAACATTTAATTAATAGAGAAGACCAGATCATTCAGCTTTTTAATCCGCCGTTTGATAAATCGACATTGAATCCCGGGTATATCAAAGGTTATGTACCAGGTGTACGGGAAAATGGCGGACAGTATACACATGCAGCTATCTGGCTGGTGATGGCTTACGCTGCGATGGGCGATAAACAGAAAACATGGGAGCTGCTTCAAATGATCAACCCGGTTAACCACGGAAATAGTCCCGATGGAATTGAACAATACAAAGTGGAACCTTACGTGATCGCAGCTGATGTGTATCGCGTAGAAGGATATCGCGGTCGCGGTGGATGGACCTGGTATACCGGATCTGCCGGCTGGATGTACCAGCTCATCCTCGAATTTTTTATTGGACTGAAACGAACGGGAAACAGGCTAAGTTTCTCACCCTGTCTTCCACCCGACTGGCCTTCCGTCAGGCTCCGGTATCGTTTTGAGCAGACGTATTATAATATTGAATTGATCCAGGAAGATTCGGCTTCAGGCATCCGAATCAATCTAGATGGCCAGGATACCGGTGAAGACTTTATAACCCTCCAAAACGACGGCAACGACCACGAGATAAAAGTGTATTTAAGCCACGAATCGCACGAATTACACGAATAAAAAATAATAGAGTAAGAAAGTTATTTTGAAAATAGTGTACCCCATATTCGTGAAATTAGTGTCATTCGTGGCTGACTCATTTTAGGTCACCCATATACAATCTGTGTAATCCTGCAATCAATGGCTCATTCGTGCTATTCGTGTCATTCGTGGCCTAACTCAATGGTTCGGGGGATGGAGGGCCGCCGGCGGGTCGGGTTTTGTCGGTGGGCAGGGGAATGAATTCTTTGTTGTCGGTTGGCGGTAGTATTATTCGTCCTTCCTTCCAATCGGCTTTTGCCTGTTCAATTCTTTCTTTTCGCGATGAGACAAAATTCCACCATATAAAACGATCACCCACAGGTTCGCCACCCAGCATCATGAGAGTGGAATTTTCTTTTGCCATGATGATCGGATCCGTCCCCTTTGTAAAAACAAGCATCTGTCCCGTCTGGTAAGTATGGCCCCCCGTTTCGATACTTCCTTTTACAACATAAATTCCGCGTTCATTATGTTCTTTGGGTAAATTGATCCGGGTGCCCGCATCCAACACTACGTGCAGGTAGTGGAGGGGTGAATTTGTTTTTACATCATTCCGTAATCCGAATGCATTACCGGCGATGAGACGCATCCAAACTCCTTTATCTGTAAATACAGGCAGATCCTGCGGTTTATAATTGTCAAATGAAGGCATTGCTTCCTCATCTTCCACCGGTAGCGCTACCCAGGTTTGAATCATTTCCAGGGCGCCACCAGCAAGGGCACCGGGTTCCTCAAATCTTTCAGAGTGTGCAATGCCTCTTCCCGCGGTCATCCAGTTTACCTCACCCGGCAGGATCACCTGCTCAACACCGAGGCTGTCACGATGTGTAACCTGTCCGCCAAATAAATAACTTACGGTTGATAAACCAATATGCGGGTGAGGAAGTACGTCCATCCCGCTGGCAGATATGGGCTGCTTTTCCACGGGGCCTGCATGATCCATAAAAATAAATGGCCCCACCATTCGTCGTAAACGGAATGGTAATATCCTTCTTACATTCAGACCGGTGCTGAGCGCCGCGGTGCGTGCCTCAATAACGATGTCGAGCATAGCAATAAAGTTATTGTATTTCGACCAGCAATTGCTAACATTGTGATCAGCTGCACACCTACACAAGTACATTATTCTATTAACATGTTAGTAAAAATGGAATACCTGTTTTCTTACGGCACTTTACAGGAGGAAAGAATTCAACTGAAACTTTATGGACGATTATTAAAGGGCGAAAACGATACCCTGCCCGGGTATACTATCCATTTGGTTGAAAATAAAAATTATGATGAGCAGTCGGGTATTGATGAGAAATTTCACCGGCTTGCTGTAAAATCAAACAATGATGAAGAAGGCATAACAGGTACCCTCTTTGAGTTGAGCGGGGAGGAAATAATTCGAACCGACGAATATGAGCCCGATGGTTACAAAAGAATTAGTGCAACACTTTTATCGGGAAAAACCTGCTGGGTTTATGTAGCAGGGTAGTCTTAGGAAGAAAGCAGGGCGCCTGCTTTATCCTGGATCACGCGGCTGATCTGGTTTTTAAAAAAAGAAAGGGCGAAAGGTAACTCGCCATTTATATTGACAGCGTTATCTTCCACCCTTATTTTACCTGATAGGTCGAATCCTTTTGCGGAAAAACTGAACTCACCTTCATTGCCCTCCCATTTTTCGGAAACATTACGAATCGTGTCTTTTTGTTCTTCCTGCAATTTTCGAAGCATGCCCTGAATCCTGTCCAGTGCTTCCTGACGGGGTAATTGATGCGGTATTTCAATGTCCAGTTTTGCCATAGAGCCGCAAATTAACAACTTAAAAATGGATCTGCCTTAACCCAGGTCTTTCAGCCATTTTACCAGGTCGTCTTTTGCTTTGCCTGTCTTCTTTTGAATTCGTCCCCAAAATTCTTCATCCTTTCCTTCTTCATATTTCAGATCATCATCGGTCAGGTTGCCATACTCTTTTTTCAGCTTACCCTTCCATTCGTTCCAGTGTCCTTTTAATTCCATCTTGTCCATAATTTTATAATTTTAGATTAAACAATAATGGCTATACATAGGGATAAAAAAACTGTGCCAAACCAGTCAATCGCTTTTTAGGTCGCCTGTACTTAGCTGATCAGTCTAAAATATTTTTTGACAATGGCAACTACAAAATTCAATTCAATCGACGAGTATATCGCGGTATTACCGCCGGAGTCGCAACAGATATCCATACAACTGCGGCAATTGATCCGCCAGACAGCTCCGCAACTTGAAGAAGGGATCAGCTATAATATGCCGGTTTATAAACTGAATGGTAAGGATCTGATCTGGTTTGCTGCCTGGAAAGAGCATATCAGCATATACCCTAGAACCGCTGCACTCAATGCTGCCATAAAGGAATTGGCAGATTATGAAGGTGAAAAGGGCACCATTAAATTCCCTCTCAATAACCCCTTCCCTTTCGGGCTTGTAAAAAAGATATTGAAATTCAAATTATCTGCGAAGGATGGTGTCAAATAAGAATGTGAACCAGAAAGCTGGAAGTTTTTCTACACTCCAGACCCCGGATCTCATCTAATCGTAAAATCCCGAGGGTTTTTTCGCTACACTGTTGTATTGATTTCTATTAATTTAGAGCCAAACCACCAAAATCCACTGCCTTGAAAAAAGCCAGTCTTCTAGCTTTTATCTGTCTATGCCTCAACCAGGTTTTTGCACAACCTTCGGCCGATACACTGGGAGCCTTGATCGCGCAAAAAGAAAATGTAATCAAGGCGGAGACAGTTATCAAGATCGAAAATCTCGGACCGAATATCAATACACCACTTCCTGAACTGCGTCCAACCGTTTCTGCAGACGGAAATCTTTTGTTTTTTATTTGCGAGAATGATCCTGCCAATACAAAGTATCGTTCTATCAGCAACTCGCAGGATATCTGGTATTCCGAACGCGACAGCAGCGGTACCTGGGGACCTGCCATACATCTTGGCTACCCACTTAACACTTATCATTATAACGCGGTGTTTTGGATCTCGCCTGACAACAACCGGATATTAATCCGCAACGCATTTATTGAAGGAGATTATGTTGGGAATGGTGTAAGCATGAGCTATCGCACAGTGAATGGTGGCTGGAGTAAACCCAATGCCCTGCGTATCCGAAATTTTCAGAAATATGATAATGGTCGTCAATACGGAGCTACGATGGCTCATGACGGCAAAACACTATTGCTATATCTCGCACCGAAAAAAGGTAGTTATGACAACGACCTGTTTGCAAGTTTTTTACTGAATGATGGTACATGGTCGGAACCACAAAGCCTGGGAAAAACGATCAATCATCCTGACACGGATGAAATGACACCATACCTGGCGGCCGATGGAGTGACGCTTTATTTCAGCAGCAACAGACCCGGTGGATTAGGTGACAATGATATCTGGATGAGCAGGCGACTCGACAGCACCTGGACAAAATGGAGCGAGCCTGTAAACCTGGGCGCGCCGATCAATACTCCTGACTGGGATGCCTTCTTTACGCTGGATGCAGGTGGTGAATACGCTTACCTGACCAACAGTACGGATACATATGGTGAGAGTGATATCGTGAGGGTGAAACTGCTTGAACGTGAGAAGCCCGACCCTGTAGTGCTTGTAAAGGGTAATGTGTATAATAAAAAAACAAATGAGCCATTGAGCGCTTCACTGATTTACGAAACACTGCCCGACGGCGCTGAAGCCGGATCAGGTATATCAGATCCTGACGATGGAGCTTTCAAGATCGTGCTGCCTTATGATAAAAACTACATGATCAAGGCTACTGCCGATAAATTCTTCGCCCAATCGGAAAATCTCAACCTTGATTCCCTTGTAAAGGCGGGATACAAGGAAATACATAAAGACCTATACCTGGTGCCGATTGAAATTGGCCAGGTGGTAAGACTGAATAATGTGTTCTTTGATTTCGACAAATGGGATCTGCGGGCAGAGTCGCACCTGGAACTCAACCGCGTTGTGAAATTGCTGGAGGAAAATCCCGCAATCGAGATCGAAATGAGTGCGCATACCGATAGCTACGGAAGCGATGAATACAATTTCACGCTTAGCGATAACCGGGCAAGATCAGTGATGGAGTATATCCTTTCAAAGGGAATATCACCACACCGTATCAGGTCGCAGGGCTATGGTGAAACGCGTCATGTGGCGCCAAACGATACACCGGAGAACCGACAGCTAAACAGGCGGGTTGAATTTACCATCCTGAAAAATTAAGAGTGAACAATTCTTTTTATCCAATAGAAAAAACCAATACCAATGAGAACTAAACAATTTCTGATCCTGGCCTTTGTGATGGCCGCGCTTTCTTCCTGTATGAAACATGCCAGCGACTACAAACCCGGTTATGGCGAGATCGTCAATACCTGGATGTTTACCGATGGCAGCTCACAGTTCTTTGGGAAACTCAATGGGAATGCTATTCTGCATTCTACCCCACAGTCGAATAATACCTACCTGCTTGAAATGACTGGTGTAGAACGGGCAGGTCAACAGCTCGCGCTGGCGATCTCGTTTTCGAACCCGGAAGTGACAACAGGTACTTTTCAGTCTGGAATCGCCGGTTCAGATCATGAAACGGCTTTCTACTATTCCGGATCAGCTGCCAGTCGCGATCCCCTGTATGCATCCACAAATAATAACCCGGGAGCCGTTATGAGCTTCGTTGTTTCATACTTTGATGCGACAAATCGAACAGCTACCATAAATTTTAGCGGTGAAGCATTTGATATGTCAGGAAACAAAGTAACTATTACCAAAGGCAGACTCACTGCTAAAGTTGATATTCAGTAAGGCTTTTTACTACCCCAATAAATGCTCATGTTTACGAATGCTCTTGTTAAAACGGGAGCATTTTTTATTTATTTAAATAAGCGTTTGGAATATTGCGGGGACTATAGTCGATGCCATACTGGTGGTTTAGGAGACTGGCGACTACTTTCGAAATAGTAGATTCTTCGCGATGCATCTGTGGTAATAAGCCCATCATCGCATAACTGATCGGGTTCACGGCAGGGATCAGTGTTTCCCATTCGTAACCCTTGCCCCAAACGAGGCCTCGTACAGTATGCAGGAGATTGGCTTTATGTTGCAGCAGGAATTGCATCATTTCCTCAGCATAGTTAGCGTTTTGATTTACAGTATGGAAAATGGGGGTCTGTCCACCAAATCCAAATTCATCACTGCCGGCTATTGCGTTGACATCTGCACCGTGCTTCACCAGTACTTCTGCACAGGCGACGTGATTGAATTCGGCACAAATATGCAATAATGTCGCCTGGTACAAAGGTGTAAATGCAGCGCGTAGGTTGTATTTCTTTGAAGCCAGCCCGGGGTCCGTCTTAATTTGTTTTTCAAGCGAGACAGAATCATCCAGCAAAACTGCCAATAATGCCTGGTCGGAAAATTCTAAACCGTGCTCTACAAAAGCCTTCACGCATTTCTTGAATCGCGGCGTGCGTGTATATTCACTCGTGAGTTCAAAAATTAAAGGTTCACCGCGAAAGCTGGTGTTGGGGTCTAATCCGTTGGCGAAACATTGGCGGATCCCCTCAACAGAATGAAGTTCGATTTGGATGACGATATCATCGATAAAATCCATTGTAAAAGCGGGTTAACTTCAGCAAATTGCAGGCAGTGTCGATATGAAAGGTATGAAATCACACTAGCTTCGCTCGATATTATTTCCTGTCCTGGTATCCATCGTCACGAAATATTCCTTAGCCCATGGATGAATCGCCAACAGATCCTGGAAAAATTGTGCAGGGGTTTGGCCATTGTCTTTGAGATAGGTATCAAGAAACTTTTTTGTCGTGATCACAGCCGCCTCATATCCATAACGGGGATCTTCAAACTCTTTACCCATGATACCGGGCACATGTTTATTCAACAGGCCAAAGGATGTAAAATGCCCGTGTTGCATATCCTTCATTGAGGCCAGCACCCGGTGACTTTTAACAGGTTGATCAAACCAACCTAGCTCCGTGTATTGATCTGCCGGGTTGTACAGATGAAGTATCGGCCGGTCAAAATCTTTCAGGGAATAATAAGATTGCCTGGATAATAACCCTGCACCAAAGGCCGATCCTATGCCTCCATCAAGGCTTACAACCGCCTTAATTTGTTTATTGCGCATGGCTAAAGCCATCGCCGATTGTCCGCCAAAACTAAAGCCAACGATGCCTGCTTCCCTATCTTCGATGCCGAATTCCTTCCGGACAGTATCCCAGGCAAACTCGTAATCATGTACCTGTGATTCAAGACCCCTACCCTCATAATCCAATTCATAAGTAGCTGAACCTTTCACAGGCACCTGCATCACGATATATCCATTTCCCGCAAGATACTCTGCCAGGTATGCATAGTCAGCCGCAAAACCGTGTACCAGTAATATCAGTGGCTTGTTCCGATCATCCCATTTCGCATTGTATACAGCCTGCATGGGAATTTTTTTGGCTAAAAAATCCCGTATGCTATTTGGATCTGCACCCTGCGAGATGGGCCACGTGAAGTATTTATCAAAGCCAATCTTTTGAAAATCGCTGTGTGTGGAGTCCAGTTCTTTGCCTACGAGGTCAACGTAGTCACCAAAGTGCATTTGATGTCCTGTTGTTTTTTCAATAATCGGATACCATATATTGATCTGGATAATTCGGCCCTTTGCAGATGAAGGTTGTTCTTTGACCGGCAGCCGGGTCGAATCAAATCTCGTGAGGGATATAAAACCGCAGCCAGTCTGGTTTGGTTTCAGTTTTTCGAACTGGCCAAACGCAAACTGGCTTAATAGCAGGCAGCACCAGCAGAGTATTTTCATATCCTTAGGTTTATGGCTATATTAAATTTAATCTGAAACCCTGAACAGTCCCTCAATTTTGTATCAACGGTTTCACAGCCGGATAAGAAAAAATCATCCTTTGGTCACGGAATCTATTTTGGTTTATCAACTTCCCTGAACAACAACATATCGCCTATTCGTGAAGACGCACCGTTGTAAAATCCTGTTTCGTGTTCGTAACGGGCCGGGTTGCGGAATGTACCGAATATCATATCAAACACGGGCAAATCGGCATAGTTGTAGGCATGTACACCGCGTGCATGGTGTACAGTATGGCTTTCGGGTCTTTGTATGATATATCCCAGCCAAACCGGTGTTTTAATGTTGGCATGCTGGAAAATGCCAAGGAAATTAGTCACCAGCAGCGTGATCGTGATAGCCTGTGGTGTCATCCCGGCGATGATTGAGAAGCACACTGTACCCAGGGCTGTCCAACCGATCATATCAAGCGGGCTAAAATAGAATGCACCATAGGTATCCAGGCGTTCGGCGCTGTGATGCATCTGGTGAAACATTTTCCAGAGCCACTTACTGTTGTGCATGGTGCGGTGCCAGATATACATTCCCAGTTCATACACCAGGATACCGGCAATAGCACCCATGCTACCCCAGCCCGACAAGTCAAGCAATTGCGTCCCGGGCAGGTATTCATCCCACAGTAGCGGGAGGTAAGATGACAGGTAGAAATAGAAAAAGAAAACCGCGATGCCCCTGATTTTCCAGAATTTGATAACTGGTAATTTACGTCCGGGGAAAACAGCCTCCCATAACATCAGCAGCAAATACATACTGATAATGA
>JAEYVW010000416.1 GCA_023429365.1 Bacteroidota bacterium | reverse complement strand
ATGTATTGAATGTAACGGTAACACTGTCCCTTGCCGGGCGGATCCTGGAAGGCGATATTGGCAAGCTTTCGCGATTCTCCAAACAATACATCATCTGTAATATATAAGGTGTCCAGTGTAACTTTCTGCGGCATCATTGAGCGGGCGGTAAATGTATTGCCATCTATTTTCACTTCCAGGAAATAGGTTTTTCCAGACTCACCGGTGAAGCCCGCGTTTTGATAATTGCCAGCTGTTGTTTCCTGGAATGCATAGGCATTGCCGGCATTGTCTGTGATAGTAATTATTGCACCGCTGACACCGGGGAACTCATTTGTTTCTGAAATGTTTTTCGTGGTAGAGAGTTTAACAATGCTTTCCCCCGGCTGATCGGTGACGATGGCCTCCACCACAAATTTTTTCTCCGCATTCTTTACATCCACATTGATCACTTTCTGGCAACTGGTTGATACGAATAATAACAAAAAAAACGGAGCGATATGATTCTTAAGTTTTTTCATGATGCTCAGAATTTAAAATTGTAGGTGACGGATGGAATGTATTTAAACAAGGCTGTTTGTACCGCTTCCGTCTTATTGGGATCATCTTTGCCATCCCTGAACATGATCGTGTAGGCATTCTCCCTTCCATAAGCATTGTACAGACTGATAGTGAGTTCTGAGGAGAAACGTTTCTTTTGTTTTAATACCAGGGTCGCACCCAGGTCGAGCCGGTGATAAGCCGGCATGCGGTAACCGTTGCGTTCGGTAAAATAATATACCGTCTGGTCGTCGATACGATACTTGCCTGCGGGAAAGGTCACTGCGCTGCCAGTATAATAGATCCAGTTGGCGGAAAATGTCCATTTATCATTTAACTGGTAAATACCTACTACGGCTATATCATGCGTACGATCCTGGCGTGCATTATACCATTCATTATTGCTTATGCCATTGATCTTTCGTTCCGTCTTCGACAGGGTATAACTGACCCAGCCGTTGAACCTGCCGAGTTTCTTTTTAAATAACCACTCAATACCATAAGCGCGCCCTTTGCCGAACAACAATTGCGATTCGATGGCATCGGAGTTGATATAAATATCTGCGCCATCGCGATAATCGATCTGGTTTTGCATATCCTTGTAATAGGCTTCCACATTCAACTCGTAAACGGATCCGAAATTTTTATAAAAACCAACCGAGTACTGGTCTGAAATTTCCGGCTTGACGATATTAGTACTGGCCAGCCATTTATCCGTAGGACTAGATGTAGTGGAATTAGAGACCAGGTGCAGGTTCTGCACATTCCTGGCGTAGGAAGCTTTAATGGATGCATCCGGTTTGAACTGGTAACTGATTGCAAGTCGGGGTTCCGCATTCAGCCAGGTTTTGACAACCTCGCCTTTCTTATAACTGAAGGTATCGGTGACCAGGCCATTGCTGTCGATCGCATAAAAATCGCCTTTACCCAGGATGCTGAAGGCAGTAGCCCGCAAACCATAAGTGATATTTATTTTGTCAGTGGCTTTCCAGGTATTGGTAACAAAAGCGGCGTTCTCCAGTGAATATCTTTTCTGCAATTTGCTGCTGTTGACGCTGGATTCAGCGGTAGCGGTCACTTCACCCGGGCGAATGGTGTGGAAAATTGAATTTACACCCATGCGCAGGCTATTGCGACTGTTGATATACCATTGCAATTCCTCTTTAAAATTCCAGTCGCGGATCTGCGAAAAAATATCAAAATCGGTAGCGCCGCTCCGAATAGAAATCGTGTAGTTGTAATTACTATAGATCAGGGATGTGTTTGAAAATAGTTTGGGACTAAATATATGGTTCCATCGGACAGTACCAGTACCATTTCCCCAGTCGAGACCAAAAATGTTGCCTACGCCAAGATTGTCGCGGCCAAAATAACCGGAAATATACAGGCGGTCTTTATCTCCCAGGATATAGTTAGCCTTTGCATTCAGGTCATAGAAAGAAAGTTTGTTGGTATTGACAGTAGAGTCTTTTGACAATTTCAGAAATGCATCCACATAAGTACGGCGACCGGTCACGAGGAATGAGGATTTACTTTTTTGTATCGGCCCCTCCACATTCAGTTTGGTTGAGATCAGCCCAATACCACCGCTCACATTGTATGCCTGGTTATTTCCTTCATTCATTTTTATATCAAGTACCGATGATAGTCGTCCTCCATATTGTGCCGGCATGCCGGCTTTGTACATAGTCATGTCTTTGATGGCGTCGGAATTGAAGGTGGAGAAAAATCCCAGCAGGTGCGAGGCATTATAAACGGGTGCTTCATCCAGGAGGATCAGGTTTTGATCTGCCGCCCCGCCCCTTACAAAAAAACCACTGTTGCCATCCCCCGCCGATTTTACACCGGGAAGCAACTGTACGACTTTGATGATATCTTTTTCTCCCAATAAAACTGGTACATACCGGATATCCTTTGTCGATAGTTTTTCGACACCCATCTGTGGGCTGCTCAGGCTGCGGTCGCGGGAGCGGGAACTCACGACCACTTCGCCCAGGTCCTTGATCATTTCTTCCAGGGCGATATTTAAAACCAGGTCCCTGTCGACGGTGATCGCCGCCGCATAGGTCAGCATGCCCACCGTGCTGGCTTCAACATTGTATTCACCCTTTTCGACCGTGAGAGAATAAAAACCATACTCATTGCTGGTTGTCGCGGCCGCGCCGATCCTGATGGTAGCGCCTATAATGGTTTCGCCCTTTGTTTTGGAGCTGATGGTACCGCTTACGGTGAAGCGTTGTTGCGCGTTGACGCGCAATGCGGGAATAAGAAGCAACAAGATGATGAAC
>JAEYVW010000165.1 GCA_023429365.1 Bacteroidota bacterium | reverse complement strand
ACATTGTACAGGGTGGCTGCAGATTCGCATATCGTCAACGCCCTGATCAGCGCGGCAAAGAATAAAAAGCAGGTCCGTGTATTTGTAGAACTGAAAGCCCGTTTTGATGAGGCGAATAATATCAAGTGGAGTAAGGAGATGATCAAAGCCGGTGTAAAGATCATTTATAGTATCCCACATATCAAGGTGCATTCGAAGATCGCACTGGTTACACGCAGAAGCAACCAGGGGGTAAAAGCCTTCGGTTATGTAGGTACAGGAAATTTTAACGAAACCACCGCGAGGTTTTATACCGATCATGCCATTTTCACCGCCAATGAGAAAGTGACAAAAGATCTGCAACGGTTGTTTACGATCCTTGAAAAGGAGAAACGTCCCCAAAAGCAGGCGGAGGAAGTGTTTGATCACTTGCTGATATCCCAGTACAATATGGTACCCGCATTTGAAAAGGAGATCAGGGAGCAGATCCGTAAAGTAAAAAAAGGCGGAAAAGGTATCGTCAAAATAAAGCTCAACAACCTGGAAGATGTGTATATGATCAACCTTCTTTATGAAGCATCAGCGGCCGGTGTGGAAGTGCAATTGCTGGTTAGGAGCGTGTGTAGCATCATACCCGGCAGGAAAGGATTGAGTGAGAACATCAGGGTTCGGCGGATCATTGACCGGTTTCTGGAACACAGCCGCATTTTCATTTTTGGAGACGAAGAGGAGAAAAGGATCTATATCGGATCCGCAGACTGGATGACCAGGAACCTGCAACATAGGATTGAAGTATGTATGCCCGTACAGGAGCCACAACTCATGAAAGAACTGTCAGATTATTTTGAAATACAATGGAACGATACGGTGAAAGGCGTCGAACTTGATGAGGAACTCGCCTATACAAAGGTGATGGTTGATACCTCCCAGGATACTATCGAACCCGGCCCGCAGGCAAAACTGTATAATTATTTAAAAGACCGCTCATGAACTGGTTCCGGAAAGGCAGGCAGTCCTCTTCTCCTGTATGGAGATACCGGTTACGCAGGATCGTTACCATTGCCGTTTCCTGGGCTGTGATCGACCTGTTCCTGTATTTCAAAAATGTGTATACCCGCGACGATATCGATTATCCTTACCTGGAGAACACTTTCGATGCTTACCTGCTGCGGTTTGTGATTGTATTGCTGGGTGGCCTGCTGATGGCCTGGCTGATGTTGCGGGAGTTGCGTATCATATTTCGTAAAAAGGCATTGCTTACCGGCTGGTTACTGAAAGCACTCTTATTGTTGTTGGTAGCACTGGTACTCACGGCTATCATATTCATTTTGCATTTCCTCATCATTAAGGACATGAGCATACAGGAAACAATTAACCAGTTTTGGAATTATTTCTTTTATACCGGCCTGGCAGCAGACAGCCTTTTGTATTGGCTGGTTATGCTGCTTTCGGCACAGATCATCGTGGAAATAGACCAGAAATATTCACCCGGTGTATTTTGGGAGATCCTGACAGGCAAGTACCTGAGACCAAGGAATGAAAAGCGTATCATTATGTTTCTCGATCTCAAGGATTCCACCCCAATCGCTGAGCAACTGGGTCATGAGAAATACTTTTCTTTCATAAAGGATTTTATCTATTACGTATCAAAAGCAGTGTTGGAAAACGGGGGCATGATCTACCAGTATGTGGGTGATGAAGTAGTGGTGACCTGGCCATACAGGAAAAAGAACGTTTTAAAGTCGATTAATACCGTAATCGAGTCGCGGAAGGAAATTAAACGCCATTCTGACTATTTCAGACGCGAGTACGCGATAGCACCCGAGTTCAGGGTCGGGTTGCATGCCGGTGATGTAACGATAGGCGAAGTGGGGGTGATCAAGAAAGATATCGCCATCAGCGGTGAGGCCATGAATATCGCCGCCCGTATCCGCAGCGCATGTAATGAATTGAATCAAAAATTCGTTGTATCTAAGGAATACTTCGATACCGGCATATTAAAATCCTGGCAGGGTGAGGATTTGGGGGAGGTTTTTTTAAAAGGTGTGGACGAATCTGTACAACTATATGCTTTAAAGATATAGGTATCAAAATTGTATTAAAAGTATAGTTCCCCATGGTATTTTAAATGAAACCGCGGGGAATGTTTAATTAATTTGAATTGATCCCAAAGAACGGATCGAACCAGGAATAAAACATTCATCATCCGCCAAATGAAGCAGCAGTGTACCGGTCTGATATTTATCGTTTTTGCAATGGCCCTGTTGCCTTATGCTCCCTTACATGGACAAACTACGATTGTCAACGACTCACCGCATGTTGCCAATACTTCTGTAGTCGTACCAGGCCGGGAGTTTAAGCGTTCGGGGTATCATAATTTTTTCTGGGGCAGGCATTACCGTAAAGAGTGGAATACAGCTATTCGGGTCGACCATCTCTATCTCGATAGTATTTCGGGTGGGCTGGTGCCGATTGTGGCCGGGGGTGGAAGACAGACCCGTACATTGCGATTGAGAGGGGCTGAGGGCAGGGAGTACGTGCTTCGATCGGTAAACAAGGATTTCACCCGATCTGTACCTGGGACCAAAGGAACTTTTATTGCACGCGTCGCGAAAGACCAGAGTTCCATGTTGCATCCTTTTTCATCTATCATGGTCACTCCCCTGGCCGCGGCCGCCGGAATTTACCACGTGATTCCCAAAATGGTTTTTGTACCTGCACAAGCCGCCCTGGATTCATTTAATCGCGAATGGGGTGACCAGTTATACATATTTGAAGAGCGTCCAGACGAAGACCAGTCTGACGCCGAAAATTTTGGAAATTCAAAGAATGTGATCGGTTCCGAAAAGCTCGCGGAAAAGATATATGGCGAGAACGATAATGATGTTGACCAGCTGTCTTATGTACGGGCTCGCCTGTTTGACATGTTTATCGGCGATTGGGGACGGTATATCGACAACTGGAGATGGGCAGAGTTTGACATGGGAAGCCATACCATTTATAAACCCGTACCCCGTGATCGCGACCATGCTTTTTCAAAGGTCGATGGGTTTTATCCCAGGTTTGCGGCATCCATACCGGGATGGAAACATTTGCAGGGGTTTGGTCATACACTAAGAAGTATCGGCGGGTGGAATATTGCCGGCCGTTCACTTGACCAGAAATTTCTGAACGAGCTTAGCCTGGAGCAATGGTTACAACAAGCGCGTGAATTGCAAAGCGCACTAAACGATACGGTGATTGAGAATAGTGTCAGGCTGATGCCAGCACAGATGTTTGCCATTTCAGGTACAGAGATCATTGCAAAACTAAAATCAAGACGCGACGATTTGCAGAAATATGCCAGGAACTATTATAAATACCTCGCAAAATCGGTGTCGGTATTAGGTTCTGAAAAAACTGAAAAAATAGAAGTCAATGTTTTACCAGAGCGAAAAGTAAGGGTGGATGTTTTCAAGATCAATAAATCGGGCAATATCATCGACACACCTTATTATTCGCGTGTTTATGATGGCGCTGAGACGAAGGAAATTTTTGTTTATGGACTGGGTCAGCGTGATATTATCTCTTTAAAAGGCGAGAAAAAGAACAGTATCGGTATTCGTATTATTGACCCGGAGGATGAAGACTCCATATACATGATCGGTGACAGGAGGCAGATCAAAAAAATCCGTTTTTTTACCGGTGAAAAATTTGAATACGATACGATACGGGATGAGCGTGTAGATTTTTCATTGCTGCCGGTGATCACACCCTCAGCCTACAAAGCTTTCGATTTCGACCCGATAGATCTTTTCCCAAAGACGGGTATAAAAATCAGCGCGGGTGTAGTGTATACGCACCAGCCCTGGCGTAAATCCGAATACATGATCACACATTCGTTTCATGTACTGCATGGATTCTTACGTAAGTCGCTAAATGCCGGTTATGTGGGTCGCTTCCGGCGCGGCCTGGGTAAGTGGGATTTTTTAATAAAGGGCAGGGTGGATGACCCCGCAGTGGAGAATTATTTTGGAACTGGTAATCGTACCGAGTTTGTGCATAAAAAGGAACCTAATTACTACCGGACATTCAGCCAGCGGATCTACGGAGGGGTCGGCATTGAAAGAAAATTTGAAAAATTACATCATGCTGAAGTGTCGCTGATTTACCAGGCGGTCAAATACAGAAGGAAGGGTGGTCATTACCTTGGCAATGGCATAAACATAGACCCTTCCGTATTCAACCGAAAGCAGTTTGCGGGACTAGAAGTTGGATATCGTCATGATCATACCAACGGTTCAATCTGTCCTTCCAGGGGATTTACCTTCCAGTTTGGAGGTGGTTTTTTGAAGAATTTGGCTGATACCGGTTCAGCCTTTGCTAAGATGAATGCCATCGCAGGTTTGTACCTGCCTCTTAGCCGGTCGTTTATATTTGCTGTGAGAGCAGGTGGAGCCACCTTATTTGGCAATCCCGATTTCTATCACCTGAATCGCCTCGGTGGTAATGTGGAATTAAGAGGATATGAGCGGGAGCGGTTTTATGGAAAAAGTATTTTTTATACCAATACAGAGCTGAGGTGGATAACCAGTACAAACAATTATTTTTTCAATGGCAGGATCGGGCTGATTGGATTCTATGATATTGGCCGGGTATGGATGCCCGGTGAAAAATCTTCACGCTGGCATGATGGTTACGGGATGGGTCTTGCCATTCTTCCCTTCAACAAGATCACCCTCATGGCGATGTATGGCTTATCAGATGAGGGCGATAATTTATTCTTCCGGGCGGAGATGTTTTTTTAATCACAACATGATATGCCATGTTGATCGGGTGAAGATTGTTGTAAGTTGTTGAAGATAGTTTAATGTCGTAGTACAGTATTAACCATATTTTCCTCCCCATTCAACAAAGTTAAACCATACGTAGGCAGTTTCTGCGGTTTCAGTACCGGAGGTCCCTTTTGTCAATGATGTCAAGACCTGCCTGTCCCGACTTTTTTGGAACTGGCTTCCTAAAAACCTTTATCTTTCAAAAGTCAGAATTCAATCGAAACCTCTTATGCCGGATACCAGGAAATTTTTATTGCCGATCATACTGGTCACTTCACTGTTTTTTCTTTGGGGGTTTGCTTATGGACTGCTGGATGTGCTGAACAAACATTTCCAGGAAACATTAGATATCACCAAAGGGCGTTCTATGTGGTTACAGGCAGCCTATTTCGGTGCGTATTTTCTAATTGCGTTACCCGCCGGACTATTTATGCAAAGTCGCGGCTATAAGAAAGGGATCATTTTTGGCCTGCTGCTTTATGCGGTAGGGGCTTTATTATTTTATCCATCAGCACAGAATGCGAGTTTTAGTTTTTTCCTGCTGGCCCTGTTTATACTGGCAAGCGGTCTTACCTTCCTCGAAACGGCCGCCAATCCTTATATCACGGTGTTGGGTAAACCCGAAACGTCTGAATTTCGGCTCAACCTTTCACAAAGTTTCAATGGGGTAGGCGCATTCTTGGGCCCGCTTGTGGGAGGCTTATTATTTTTTGGCGATGAATCTTCAACCGGCACAGCCGGACTTGAATCGGTACAATGGGTTTATATCGCCATCGCGGTAGTGGTATTGGTAGTGGCTGCTTTTTTTCTACGCACACCGATGCCCGAAATAGTGGAAGAAGAGACAAATTTTAGTAGCGACCAAAATGGAAGGGGACTTCTTCAACAGAGTCATTTTGTTTGGGCCGTGGTGACACAATTTTTTTATGTGGCCGCACAGGTAGGGATCGCCGCATTGTTTATCAATTATTGTACGGAAAAAGGATTAGACATCACCAATGAAAAAGCATCCTATCTCCTGTCGGGCAGCCTTTTATTGTTTACAATCGGCAGGTTTGCCGGTACGGCGCTCATGAAATGGATCGCGCCGCACAAATTGCTGGCGATCTTTGCTTTCGTCAACATCCTGCTTTCTGCCGGGGTGATCTGGTTACAGGGAATGATCTCGATTTATACCCTGATGGCGATTTTCTTTTTTGAATCGATCATGTTTCCCACCATTTTTGCATTGGGTGTAAAAAACCTGGGAAGTGCTACAAAAAGAGGTTCTTCCTTTATAATTATGTCGATCGTGGGCGGAGCGCTGGTGCCGCTGGTTATGGGTGCACTGGCAGAGCATTACTCCACCCCATTTTCATATATCGTACCACTGGTTTGCTTTTTGATCGTTTTTGCTTTTGCGGTATATGGCTATAAGGTTAGGCAAACCAACGATAAACAGGTAAATGCAATGTCATGAAACGTTATTGTCTGGCGCTTGATCTTGTCGATGACGAAGAACTGATCCGTGAATATGAGGCTTATCACAGGCAGGTATGGCCCGAGATAAAGGAAAGTATTGTGACGTCGGGAATCGAGGATATGGAAATTTATCGATTTGCCAACCGGCTTTTTATGATCATGGATGTAACGGACGAGTTCAGCTTTTCACAAAAGAAGGAGGCGGATGCAGTAAACCCCAAAGTACAGGAATGGGAAAAACTGATGTGGAAATACCAGCAGGCAATTCCCGGGGCAAAACAGGGTGAGAAATGGGTATTGATGGATAAAATATTTTCATTGAAATAATATGTTTGCGTTAACGGGAAAAATAGCAATAGTAACAGGAGGTGGCAGCGGAATCGGGCGGGCGATCGCTACGCGTTTTGCGCAACAGGGCGCTCATGTTCATATTCTCGATTTTGATGAAACTGCTGCCAGGAACGTGGTGGAAGAGATCATCCGGGGATCAGGGCAGGCTTCGTTTTTCAACTGCGATGTTAGTGATCAACAACAGGTAGAAATGATTATCCAGGAAATTTCTGAAAAGCAAAAAGCCATCGATATACTCGTCAATAACGCAGGAATAGCACATGTAGGAAATGCAGAGACCACAAATGAAGCTGACTTTACCCGGCTCTTCAATGTGAATGTAAAAGGTGTCTATAACCTGCTGCACGCCGTATTGCCTTATATGAAAGAAAAAGGTGGGGCGATACTCAACATGGCCTCGGTGGCTTCGGCTGTGGGTATTCCCGACCGTTTTGCTTATACCATGACCAAAGGTGCCGTGGTGGGAATGACGCTTTCTACGGCAAAGGATTATATCCAGTATAAAATCCGTTGTAATTGTATTTCACCCGCGCGGGTGCATACACCATTTGTAGATGGCTTTATCAGTAAGAACTACCCGGGACGTGAAAAGGAAATGTTTGATAAATTATCCGCTACGCAGCCGATCGGGCGAATGGCAAAACCAGAGGAAATTGCAAACCTGGCCTTATACCTGTGTAGTGACGAAGCGGCATTTGTTACGGGTTGTGATTATCCGATCGATGGAGGATTCGTTAAATTGAATAACTAAATGATCAGCGGGCGGTTGAAATCCAGATATGAAGTAATTTTTCGTCCCGCAAAATATTTATAAGTATGAAATTAATTCGGTATGGTGAGCCGGGAAGGGAAAGACCCGGCGTGTGCATCGGCGACGATTGTTACGATGTGTCAGGTTTTATCCAGGACTATGACGAGAATTTTTTTAATTATGGAGGCATCCAGCACCTTGCCTGGATGTTGGAGCAAAACAAGACAATATTGCGTAAGGTGCCCGATGGTTCAAGACTTGGTGCACCCATAGCAAGGCCATCCAAGATCGTCTGCATTGGACTGAACTATGCTGACCATGCAAAAGAAACAGGGGCAACCCTCCCGCCGGAGCCCGTGATCTTTATGAAGTCAACAACAGCGATGACCGGTCCATTCGATAATATCATAATACCAAAGGATTCTGTAAAAACGGACTGGGAGGTAGAACTGGCCGTGATCATTAGTAAAAGAGCCAGCTATGTTAATGAACAGGATGCCCTGGATTTTGTAGCAGGTTATTGCCTGCACAATGATATCAGCGAACGCGAATTCCAGCTTGAAAGAAACGGTACCTGGGATAAGGGTAAGGGTTGCGATACATTTGCACCATTGGGACCCTGGCTTGTAACAAAAGACGAGATCCCCGATGTAGATAATCTTCGGCTTTGGTTAAAGGTGAATGACCAGATGATGCAGGACGGTACAACAGCGAATCTAATTTTTAAAATACCATTCCTGGTTTCATATGTAAGCAGGTTTATGACTTTGTTGCCAGGTGATGTGATCTCCACCGGCACGCCTGCCGGTGTGGGATTGGGTTTCAATCCGCCAGTTTATCTTAAACCCGGCGATGTGGTGGAACTTGGGATCGACGGACTCGGTGTATCAAGACAAACCTGCGTAGCTTATTCGCCACCCAACAGCTAAATTCGTTTTGCTGACACAATTTTTTACTATGTCCAACCGCTTACTATATAATCCCGCCTTGGATGAGCAGGATGGTGAACACCCTGACAGCCCGGAGTCATTTGATGGCATTATTG
>JAEYVW010000149.1 GCA_023429365.1 Bacteroidota bacterium | reverse complement strand
GAAAATTATCCTTTCTCCGAACTGGTAGATAAGGATGTGAACACCCTGATATTTCCAAATCTCGCTTCCGGTAATATTACCTATAATATATTAAAAGAACTGGGTGGTGCAGATGCAATCGGCCCGGTATTACTCGGACTGAAAAAACCCGTGCATATCCTGCAACTGGGAAGTTCGGTGCGCAGTATTGTTAATATGGCACTTGTAGCAGTTGTGGATGCGCAGATCAAGTGCAAGAATTCACGTACCGAAGAGATCGTGGACAGTTCACCCTGGTGGAAACGCTTTAAAAAAGTGAGCAGGGATATCTAGTGACTCCAACCAGCTCTATACATGCATATGTATGTTTGAAGCATATATTCATAGCTAAAGCTTTATGGATATTTCATTGTATTTTACAGTTCAAACCAGCTGATGAAACTCATTAAGGATCTTGGCCGTTATCTGTTGATGCTAAAAGGTATGTTTTCCAAACCTGAGAACGGAAAAATGTACTGGAAAGAGTTTATGCATCAATGCAATGATATCGGGATCGGCTCGCTGGGTATCGTAACCATCATATCAGTTTTTATCGGCGCCGTTTCAACCCTCCAGACGGCTTACCAGCTGGTTTCACCATTACTGCCCAACACCATTATCGCACAGATCGTAAGAGATACCGTGATCCTGGAATTTGCCCCTACCCTTACCTGTATTGTATTGGCCGGGGTGGTAGGCAGTAAGATCGCAAGCGAACTGGGTAATATGCGGGTGAGTGAACAGATCGATGCGCTTGAGATCATGGGGATCAATACAAAATCCTATCTCATCATGCCAAAGATCCTGGCCGGTTTACTCACGATCCCGTTCCTCGTTGTCATCGCCATGACGCTCGGTATCTGGGGTGGCCGTCTTGCAGGTAATCTCACAGGTATAGTACCATACGAGGCATTTGATAAGGGGCTTCACGAATCATTCATCCCCTATAATGTGATCTTTGCGCTGGCTAAGTCCTATACATTTGCTTTTATTATTTCAAGCGTACCCTCGTTTTTTGGATATTATGTAAAGGGTGGTGCGCTGGAAATTGGCCGGGCCAGTACAAAAGCTGTGGTCGTTAGTTGTATTCTTTTATTATTTGCCGATTATGTATTGTCGGCCTTGTTACTCTAAAGCAGGGATTCTAGATGATAGAAGTAAAAAATATAAAGAAAAGTTTTTCTGACAAGGTGGTGATCGACGACGTAAGCGCGACGATGAAAGCCGGGCAGTGCAACCTGATCATTGGCGCCAGCGGAAGCGGGAAAACGGTGCTGATGAAATGTATGGTGGGATTGTTTGCCCCCGACGGCGGCGAAATCCTGTACCATGGCAAGAATTTTACAAGCATGAACGCCGAAGAAAAAACCGAAGTGCGCAAAGAGATCGGTATGCTTTTCCAGGGTTCAGCCCTGTTTGACAGCCAGACCGTGGAACAAAATGTGATGTTCCCACTGGATATGTTCACCAAGGATAATTATAGCACCAAACTTAAACGGGTAAACGAGGTACTCGCAAGGGTAAACCTGGTTGATGCTAATAAAAAATTCCCTGCAGAAGTTAGTGGTGGTATGAAGAAACGCGTGGCTCTTGCCAGGGCGATTGTATTGAACCCCAAGTATCTTTTTTGCGATGAACCTAACTCTGGTCTTGATCCGCAGACCTCGCTTGTGATCGATAAGCTTATCCGGGAAATAACAACAGAATATAATATTACTACGGTGGTCAATACCCATGACATGAATAGTGTAATGGAAATTGGTAATTATATCCTTTACATGTACCAGGGCCAGAAGGAATGGGAAGGCACAAATAAAGAGATCATCTTCAGCAAGAACCAACGCCTCAATGATTTCATTTTCGCATCCGACTTTCTTCGCGATGCCAAGGAGATGCGTATGCTGGAGGAAACGGGTAAAATCCCCAATGACCGCAATATTGACGATTTGATCAAGTAGATTGACTGCCATAGTTGAGCAGACCCTCAAATTTGCATTTTAACCCTTACTTTTGCCCCACTTAATAACTAGCTATGAGCATTCTTGTCAATAAAAACTCCAAAATACTGGTACAGGGCTTTACAGGAACGGAAGGAAGCTTCCATGCTTCCCAGATGATCGAGTATGGTACCAACCTGGTAGGTGGTGTAACTCCCGGCAAAGGTGGTAACACGCATCTCGACAGACCGGTATTCAATACTGTAGCGGACTGTGTAAAAAATACTGGCGCTGATACCAGCATCATCTTTGTGCCACCTGCATTTGCAGCCGATGCCATTATGGAAGCGGCCGAGGCGGGTGTACAACTCGTGGTGTGTATTACAGAAGGCATTCCCGTGCAGGATATGGTTAAAGTGAAAAATTATTTGTTAGGCAAATCCACCCGACTGATCGGTCCCAACTGCCCTGGTATCATCACCGCGGATGAATGTAAAGTGGGTATTATGCCCGGTTTTGTATTTAAAAAAGGAAGGATCGGTATCGTTTCAAAATCAGGAACATTAACCTACGAGGCCGCCGACCAGGTTGCCAAAGCCGGACTGGGTATTTCAACCGCGATCGGTATTGGTGGAGATCCAATTATTGGAACACCGACACGGGATGCGGTGGAATTGTTCATGAATGATCCCGAGACCGATGCCATTGTCATGATTGGTGAGATCGGTGGTGGCATGGAAGCCGAAGCCGCTCACTGGGTAAAAGCAAATGGTAATAAAAAACCCGTAGTTGGTTTTATCGCTGGTCAGACTGCACCTCCCGGACGTCGCATGGGTCATGCCGGTGCTATCGTTGGCGGAGCAGATGATACTGCTGCAGCTAAAATGAAGATCATGTCAGAATGCGGCATACACGTGGTAAACAGCCCCGCAGATATCGGGAAAAAGATGGCCGAAGTTCTCGCCGGCCGCTAATCCACAAAAAGAAAAATATAATCATAAAAGAAATGGCTCCCGGTGGAGCCATTTCACTTTCCCAGTATCCCACCTTCGCTAAAGCTTCAGTGGGCAGGCCAGGCATCTACTAGCCAGTATCCAGCATCCGGCATCTAGTATCTAGTATTCCTTCCCTCAACAAACCTCTCCAACTCCACCCTGCTACTGTTGAAACTAAACACATCATATAGGCGGTGGTAATTTCTTTTGTCTACCGTATTTGCATATGCCTGTTTAGCCAAATCCAATCTGTTGCTTTCAAAACTGAACAACAGTAGCATTTGTTCTACCTGTGCGGTTGTCAGGTTGTTTGCTTTCACGATCTGGGTGGCGGATTTCAGTTTATTACTTTCCAGCCATTCTTTTTCTATAGCATTCAAAACAGACTGGAATTCGCGATCGTTCATAGCCCTTACATAAGCTTCGTTATGATCGAAGTCGCCCCAGTGACCGTCACGGTCAAAATCAAATCCCCGTCCATTACGATGAACATCCCGGTTTCCATTCATGCGGGTCTCCTGCATCGCCACACGGCCATTTCTTTCCACCGTCAACACCATGTGGGTGTTGTTCCTGATTTGAATCGTTGAATTGTACACGAGTTCAAAGCCCTTGCCCAGAATATTGAAAATGCCATTCCTTTTTTGTTTATACACTTTGATATTGTGTCGGCCGTTTTCGATTCCGCGTATCATGATCGAATTATCACTGGACTCAAATCGTTTGCCATCCAGTACAACCTTGATATCGGTACGATCCGCCGATTTGATGCTCAGAATGCTCTGAGGCCTGGCAGCCGCAAAGACGGCTACGCTCATGAACAATGAAGCGAAGAGTGTAAAGATTGTTTTCATACTGTTTGTTTTAAA
>JAEYVW010000131.1 GCA_023429365.1 Bacteroidota bacterium | reverse complement strand
TAATGGGCGCAGCCGGCATTGAAAACCCAAGGGAACTTTCCCGCTCACATATTTATCGACGGGTTTTTATGAATGAGGTAAGAACCTTCGAAGATATTTTCCCTTCACTGCAACCTGGTTGTATGCTAACAGGCCAGATACCTGAAAAATATAAACAGGATTTCGAGCAGGCCAGTCCCGACAGGTGGTATTAAACACGATGCAAAATCGAAACGCTGATTCAACACTTTATTTCAGTCATCGGGATTTTTAATACTTATAGCAGATAAGGGAGGTACTGGTAAATCGATTTTCATTAGGATGCACAAGATTCAAACGTATTAGACTAAGCCATTCAAATCTCAAGTCTTCCATCAGTCAGTTTTTACCTGCAAAAGTCTTTTTCTACCATAGTTTCCTTTATTTTGCAACAAAAGAGCGGAATAATGTCGGAACCCATCATAGAAATCAGTCATGCCAATATCTACCAGGGTAATAACCTGATACTCCAGGATGTTAACCTGACCGTGAATAAGGGTGAGTTTGTATACCTGGTTGGAAAAACTGGAACAGGTAAGTCAAGCCTTCTCAAAACATTATACGGCGAATTGACACTTACTGAAGGAGAAGCAACGGTGGCTGGTTTTAGTTTGCGTAACCTGCATTGGAAAAAAGTTCCATACCTGCGTCGTACACTTGGTGTTGTTTTCCAGGATTTCCAGCTGCTCACCGACCGTAACGTTAACAATAATCTCAAGTTTGTCCTGAAAGCCACCGGCTGGACTGATGAAAAGCTCATGGATGAGAAAATAATGGATGTGTTGGAAAAAGTGGGATTGAAAGCAAAAGGTTTTAAAATGCCATTTGAACTCAGTGGTGGCGAGCAACAACGGGTAGACATTGCAAGAGCTTTGCTGAATTCACCTAAACTGATCCTGGCAGATGAGCCTACCGGAAACCTTGATCCGGAAACTTCCGATGAAATAATGAACCTGTTATTTCATATCTCGCGCGACTTTAATACTACGATTCTCATGGCTACGCATGATTATATTGTGGTGCAGAAATTTCCGGCGCGAACTATTAAGACCGAACGCGGTCGCGTGATCGACAATGCTACCATAACCATTGAATAAGCTGGCTGGTATTTCTTTCGTTGTCGTAGGTTGTGCTTAGTAACTGGCGGCGCAGCACTTTTTCTTCCCTGGTAAATGGCTGGTGATAGAGTTGCATGATGATTGATGCGAACGCATTCGCGTTGGTACCGATATGGCAGGCTTCTGCGAGGCCTGTACCGTCTACCATCGGTTTGTTCACTACGCAATGTCTGCCTTCGTAAAGCGCATGTAATAATTTCAGCCGGATACCTGTGATGTTTTTATTAAAGCAGGGGAGTACATTCACCTGGGCTTTTTTAATCAGGTCGCTCATTTCCGTTTCGCCGGGATCAGCTACAAGGCAGGTATGCTGGCAAAGACCAGCGAGTTTTTGCAATCGTCTTGAAGGTTTTTTTCCGGCAATGACAAACGGTACCCTTGCCTTGGTAAATACTTTACACAATAGCCAAAGTGCAGCTTCCTCATTTTCCGGAACAGAAAGATTACCGTGGTAAAGGCAGAGATGACCCTGGTCTTCCTGCCCGGTCACTTTTTGCCAGGAAGGAAAGATGGGTAAGAACCTTGCTCCTTCCAGCTTATACTCGTTTCTAAAAATCTCCGTATCTGTTTCTGAAATACAGGCATAAATGCAGTCGCCCGGGAGATCGGAACTATATTTTTTCAAAAGCCGGCTTTCGTTATGGAAATAGAGCTTATTAATAATCCCGGATTCAGCCCTTGCCAGTTCGCGATAATAAATGCTTTCTTCGTTATGCATCCGTACAACAACCTTTCGGTTGCTTCGGTCGATCAGGTTCAATATTCCCGTGCAGTGTATACCTTCCAGCAGGATAGGGTGGTGGTCTTCGTTTAGTTTGCGTACCAGTTTTTCATTGACGCGTGAAGCCACGATATACGGCGTCTTCAGTGAAAAACAGTCTTTCATTTTATGACGCTCATACACGCTGATGGTTTCGCAGAACTGGTTCAGTTCATTAGGTGTCCCACGTTCATTATAGCTGAAATAATGCAGGTGAATGCGAATGCCTGCCTGGTGAAACATCCGGATACGATTCATCATATCGATTGCGCCACCGTAGTCGGCGGGCCATGGCACATCAAGACAAACGATATGTAAATGACGGATCACGTGGTAAATATGGTTTGATAAAAATCAAGAAGTTTAATTTCTTCCTGCTGCCAGTTCATGCGCTCCCGCTGGAGCAGGCAGTTATTTTGAAGTGTCTGATACAAAACATCATTTTCCAACAATAGGTTCAATTGCGCAGCAATATTTTTACTGCTGAGATCTTCTATCAAAACAGCAACAGGCAGGTTTTTGTTTAATTCACGGTAAACCGGGTAATCAACCCCCAGTTGGGGCACCCCGGCATGGATATAATCAAAAAAGCGGTTAGCCAGGGAAAAGTAGTTGCTCAGGCCTTTATTTTCAAACAGGGTGATGCCTACCCAGGCTTTGATGGCATAGTCGTTCAGGTCTTCGGGTCTGATACGCCCGAGGAAGATGACTTTATTTTCCAGGGCGTGTTGTTTTACAAGTTGTTTGGCCTGCTTCATAAAATTGCCATCACCTGCGATCACTAACCTGGCATTAACTTCTTTCATAGCCGGGATCAATGTTTCAAAACTACGCCCTTCATTTACCGCGCCCTGGTAGTAAATATATTTTTCCGGCTTCTCTGGAATGGTAATGGGTTTTAAAACAGGTGCATTGCGAATGACAATATAATCGCGGTCATACATTTTTTTAAACTCATCCGCGATGGGTTGGTTGACGGTATAGCCCAGGCGAAACCCGGGTACAGTTTTTCTTTCGATCCATTTCCAGGTTTTATAGACGGCGGGCCTCTGCACGATCTCTTTCATTTCACAGAAAAGTTCATGTGCATCATAAACTCGTTTTATTCCTTTAATTTTTGAAACCCAGAAGCAGGGGAGGATCGTATCGAGATCGATGGCGCAGACAAGGTCCATTTTATTAAAAAGCAGGTAGAAAAACAGGCGGATATTGTATTCCGCGTAAAACAGTTTTCCTTTTGAAAAAAAACAGCCCAGTCTTTTTTGTGAAAAAGGCATTTCGCGGAGTGGAACAGAGTCCGGCATCCTGCGGCCCACCAGGGTGACTGCATAGCCGGCATGCGCCAGCGAGGAGCAAATGCGGATCATTCGCTGGTCGTAAGAAAGATCGTTGGTGACAGTAAATACAAGACTTTTGGATTTGCCTGGCGGCTTCATAGGGATCAAATATACTTTTCTTCAGGTGAGAATGGTGTGCCAGGACTCCTTAAAGCGGAGAATTGGACACGGAGGCACGGAGAGTTGTTGAGTTTTTTTCGTGCGCTTTGTGACCATAAAAGGAGGAACCACGGCTGACATAGAGATAATCTTCTATATCCGCCGTGGTTCCGGTTATTCTTATTTATTCTAACTTAATTCCGTCGTCCTTATTGTCCCATATTCATACCTTCATTCATGCCTGCACCCTGCTCAGCTCTTAGATTTTTCCTCTTGAACAGGTTGGGATCAATTTTACCAAAACGCCAGCTGAAATTAATACGCAGTATCTGCGGATCCCTGCGGCGGAATGCATCCTGTACGATGAATGATGATTCGGAATGTATATCCGATACCCTGGTGCGGAAGATATCGTTGATATTTGCCGAAATAGATGCCGCACGGTTTTTCAGGAATTCATAACGTACTGCGATATCTACACCATAATTTGGTCTGACATAACCCTGAGATGCAGAAGCTGGACCGCCAAACATGCCGCCACCCATACCACGACCGCCACCGCCCCTGCCACCGGGAGGCAGTATCGTTTTGGACTGATAATCTCCCGATAACTGGATAGAAACATTCTTAGGCAGTTTAAAAGTGTTGTTGACCTTTACGAAATAACTTGTCAGTTTAGGTTGATCAGGCTCGCCTGGCAGGTCGATCTCAACATCAGATGTGTAAAGGTTAAAGTTCGGCGTGAACTCCCACCATTTCGTAAGGTTGTTTCTCGAAGTCAGTTCGATACCCGTTACATAACTAGAATTGGCATTGATAAAAGTACTAAGCGCAACGGTTTCGCCGCCAGCACCGGTACCCTTTTCCTGGAAACGGGTGATAAGGTCGGTGGTATGCTTGTAATAAATTGACGCGAGGAAATTACCACGGTTCTTAAATGATTTTTCATAAGAAAGCTCGAACGAGTTGGTAAACTCAGGTTGTAAGCCGGGGTTACCTTTACTTGGGTTAAGCCTGTCTGACGAGTCTGTGATCGGCGTCAACTGCCAGAAATTGGGGCGATTAATACGACGGCTGTAGTTCAGTTGCAGACTTTGTGATTCGCTCAGTTGCTGCGACACAAAAATGCTGGGAAATAAGCTCACGGGAAATTTAATGTTAAACGTTTCTCCCGTAGAAGTTAATTCACCTTCATAGTTTGAACTTTCCGCACGAAGTCCCAATTGGTAACCGAATTTACCTGCCTGGCGTGAATAGGCCGCATAAGCTGCATAAACCTGGTCGTTGCTCTTGTAATTGGTTTGGGAGGAAGGCTGGAGCATCCAGAATCCGTCGTCATCTACATAGAATGCTCCAGCACTTTCGCTTGTCCGCAATTGAGCCCTTAACCCCATTTCAATCTTTGATTTTTCGTCAATAGGATTAACAAAATCGGTTTGCATCACAAAGTTGGAGTTGTTGCCCCTGATCAATTGCTGCTGACGGTAAGTGCCCAGCAGATCGTGTTGAGGTACATTGAATGTATCCGTTACGATAAGGCTGTTGTTCCTGTTCCTGCTTTTATTGAACGTCGCGTCAGCCGTCCATTCACGACCGGGTTTA
The DNA here is from genome assembly GCA_023429365.1 of Bacteroidota bacterium. Classification (GTDB taxonomy): domain Bacteria; phylum Bacteroidota; class Bacteroidia; order Chitinophagales; family Chitinophagaceae; genus Terrimonas_B. The sequence continues at coordinate 11,193 of JAEYVW010000131.1, read as the reverse complement.
GGAAACAGGTGTTTGAAACTAAGCGTTGCACCGAGGTTGCGGAAGTTTCCGTTTACGTCGGAGTTGCGGTTGTAAAAAGAAGAGGTTTTTCCGGATGTAAATAATGTATCTATATAAATATCGCTCTCTGTACCAGGTTTGAAACTTCCCCTGGCCATATTGGCGCTGAGGGAAAGCGTGTTCCTGTTACTGATAAAATAGTCAACACCGGCGCGGGCAAAACCAAATTGTCCTTCCATCACCGAGTGATCATATTGCGAGATATAGGTGTCAGGGTTGTCAAACAGGTTGGTACGTGTGGTTGTACCATCGCTGATCGATTTGCGCTGGTTGAACATACCACTTGCAAAGACATTTACTTTTTTCTGGCGCAGGTTGATATCGCCGCCAAAACCCACACGGGCGCGTGAATCAACATTTGCTCTGATGCTACCGTTATAACCGACTTTCTTTTCTTTTTTCAGAACAACGTTGAGAATACCTGCTGTACCGCCGGATGCGTCAAATTTGGCAGAAGGGTTGGTGATCAGTTCAACGCTTTGAATAGCATCGGAAGGGATCTGCTCGAGGGTGAGCGTAGTAGGGCGGCCATCAACAAACAACTGCGGTGTATTATTCCGCATCGTTACGTTGCCATCTATGTCGACATTCAAAGAAGGGATATTGCGCATGATGTCAATGGCTGTTCCACCGGCTGATACCAGGTTTTTATCCACGTTAAACACCTTGCGGTCGATAGCCAGTTGCAGACCGGGTCTTTCGGACGTAACAGTTACGTTGCCCAGTACTGTTTCCTCAATTTCAATTTTTATATTGCCGAGGTCTTTGTCCAGCGCGCTCATCATCGCTGCAGGGTCGCCACCTCTTTTTAATTCGAATGCAATGTTTTGAACATGTTCTTTAAACCCGATGCCGGTCACTTTTAATTGAAGTGGCCCGAATACAGGTACATTTTCAATACTGAAATCGCCATTGGGCAGGGTTAGCATCCCGCCAATTACGGTTTCTTTTCTTTGTTTAGTGGCAGTGTCCATTCTGTTTTGAAGCAATTGCACTGATGCATACTCTACGGCTTTACCAGATTTGGCTTCGACTACCTTGCCATATAAGCGGCCGGTAATCTGCTGACCTCCCATTCCGCGATTGCCGCCACCCGGGGGCACCTGCGCGAACGCGAGAATTACACTTAGGATAAGTAAGGAAGAAACTAAAGATTTTTTCATGTGTTTTGTTGTGTAGAGGTTAGACGCCTAATCCTGCATGAACTTGCTGACTATTCTCTGACAGTTGGATAAGCGGTATGTTTCTGGTTATGAATGGAGTAGGGGCAGGACAGGGATTACTGCACCAGAATTCTTTGCAAATGTTGGTTCAAAAAATGATCAGTAATTGAATGATCCCGATCAATAAGCCCAGCACAATTGCCAAAAGGGAGGCTTTTTGAAAACTTTTGCCCAGGTTTTGGGAGAAAAAACTTTCGCCCTGCTCCGGACTAATGCCGTCCAGTTTTGTGGTGATAATCTTTTCGATATCGATTTTATTCCTGAGCTGACCGGAAAACTCATGCATGACCCTTGGGAAAAGCATTTCTATTTCCTTGATAAAGATCAGCTTCAGCTGTTCGATGGTTTTGTCACCAATGAACATACTGATCATGGGCATCTGATCCTTCAAACGGTTGCGTAAAAAATCATCCATTTGGGATTCGATCAGTGGCTTTATTGTCTCAAAATTTTTAGGATCGGTGATGGTCTGACTGGCGGAACCTAATGATGCGAATTCCGATGCGGCCACCCGGCTGAGTTGATGGGCGATCGCGGATTTGTATTTTGGAAAAATACCTTGGATCGTGAATCCCAGGATCTTTACCGGCGTACCGGGTCTAAAAATTGAGTAACGGATAATGCGAATTGTGATCCAGCCGGAAAATGCTGTAAGCAGGGGGACCAGGAACAACCAGTAATTCATTAATGAAAGTGTTGAATAAAATCAATGGGTATACCCGTTTTTATTCTCCAGGTCGGCCTTTGCCGGATCCCTTGGAAAAAAATAAAAACCCCGATTCGTGCCAAACGTATCGGGGTTTACCGGGTGGCTAATGGGGCTCGAACCCACGACCCTCAGAACCACAATCTGATGCTCTAACCAACTGAGCTATAGCCACCATTTTTTTGCGCTGCAAAAATAGGTAAAAACAGGAAGTAAAAAAATAAGTTATACAGTATGTAAGTAACTCATTTTGCCGGGAAGTAGGGGAGACGGGGAGGTTCAAATTGATTGTCAGTCCATCCTTCCTTTCTTCCCGCCTTCCCGGCAATTTAAGATATAAGAACGAACAGGTTTTCCGCTTATCAAAAACCCTTGTTAAAAGCCCTTAAAAGCACTAAAAGCCCTGATTTTGCGTTAATTTTGGAATATGCTTCAGGCATTAAAATATTTATCGAATATGAAGAGACTTCCGATCGTGATCCTGATGATTATCGCAGGATCTTTCCTGGCATTTCAAACCATGGGAACCGGGCATAAGAATCCCCCGAATAAGTATGAAGAAATACTAAGACTGGTTGGTCAAATGCTTTCACAGGCACATTTTAGCCCGCAGGATATCAACGACGATTTTTCAAAGAAGATCTTCAATCGTTATATCACCGATCTCGACCCTGAGAAAAATATGTTCCTGGCAAGTGATATTGAATCTTTGAAGAAAAAATTTGAAACCAGGATCGATGATGAAATAAAAGGCGCACCGGTGGAGTTTTTCCTCGCTGCCGGCAAAGTCTTTAATACACGCATGGAAGAAGCAGCAACCATCGTACACGAAATTATCGCCAGGCCTTTTGATTTCACCGTTGATGAAGAAGTAGTATTAGATGGTGAAAAACTTGAACTGGCCACCAGTTCTGCCGAGATCAGGGAGCGCTGGAGAAAGAAGCTGAAGTTTATGACACTTGAGCGGTATGCTGACCTGCTCGACGTTCGTGATAAAAACAAGGGGAAGGAGGGCTTTGTAGTGAAGACAGACGTGGAACTTGAGAAAGAAGCCCGTGAGAAGGTTGTAAAAATAATGGATCGCCTGTTCGAGCGTTTTCGTTTGAAATTTAATGATGATGACAAATTCAATGTATTCGTGAATGCTATCACCAATACAATGGATCCTCATACCGAATTTTTCCCACCAGTAGATAAAAGATATTTCGATGAAGAGATGAGCGGTCGCTTTTTTGGTATCGGCGCGCAGTTACAATACGATGAAGGAAATATCAAGGTGACCAGTATTGTCGCTGGCGCACCCGCCTGGAAATCAGGAGAGCTCAAACCCGGTGACCTGATCCAGAAAGTGGCACAGGGCAAGGAAGAGCCGGTAGACCTTACTGGTTATTCTGTTACTGATGCCGTCAAACTGATCCGCGGAAAGAAGGGTACAGAAGTGAGGTTGACGGTGAAGAAAGCCGATGGCTCACTTAAAGTTGTTTCCCTGGTACGCGATGAGATCGTGCAGGATGAGACGTTTGCCCGCAGCGCAATCGTAAAATCAGATAATGCCAGGATCGGGTATATTTTCCTGCCTGAGTTTTATGCTGATTTCGAGAATCCCAATGGCAACCGCAGCTATCTCGATGTGCAAAAGGAAGTGATCAAGCTGAAGGAACAGAATGTTGACGGCATTGTGATCGACCTGCGTAACAATGGCGGGGGTTCGCTTTACGATGTGGTACAAATGGCCGGTTTGTTTATTGAAGATGGCCCCATTGTTCAGGTAAAGGCCAGGGAAGACAAACCAACCGTTCTCCGGGATAAAGATAAATCGGTGCTATATTCGGGTCCGCTGGCAGTAATGGTCAATGAATTCAGCGCATCTGCTTCCGAAATATTCGCGGCAGCGATCCAGGATTATGGTCGCGGAGTGGTGATTGGAAGTACCTCTACTTATGGTAAGGGAACGGTACAGCGTAATATCGGGCTTGATCCTGAAACTGGCTTCTCGATGTCAAATTCCGACCTGGGTACAGTAAAGCTTACTTTGCAGAAGTTTTATCGTATCAATGGTGGTTCAACCCAGCTACGTGGTGTTACATCCGATATCGTATTACCCGATCAGCTTGAACATTTAAAAGTGCGGGAAAAAGACAATCCCGATGCTTTACCCTGGGATGAGATCAATAAGTCGCCTTACTCTTCCTGGAACGCGGGATACGATCTTAAGGTGATCCAGCAGTTGAGCAACCAACGCCTGGAAAATGATCCCACCTTCAAACTAATCAAGGAAAATACAGAGTGGCTGGCCAACCAGAATAATAGAAAATATTCGTTGCAACTTGAGAAATACCGCAAAGATCAGAAGCAGATCCGTTCCACTTTTGCGCAGAATGAATCGCTGATGAAGCTGAAGAACGAGAATAGCATCAACGCCCTTCCTGGCGAAGTCAATCGCTGGGCCGACGATAAGAACAAGCAGGAAAGGTTTAACCAATGGCTGAGCAACCTGCGTAAGGATATCTACCTCGACCAGGCTGTGAAAGTGATGAATGATGTGATCAGCCAGCAAAACCTGGTAAAGGCAAGAGCGAAAGAAGAGCAGCCGAAAAAAGCTTTCTAAGGTTCAGGGATACTGGATACTAGATTTCTTGATACTGGATGCCTTGGATTTCCTGATTACCTATTGTTTTATTTATCAAGTATCCAGCATCCAACATCCAGCATCTCTAAAGATATCTTTCCTTTAAAATCTTCTGATGATGCATGGCATGGCCTACCAGGATAAAACCCAGGCCCAGCACATAGTTTGGGGCATTGGAGGAAATGCCATCGGATTGCAACTGGTCTTCATCAAAAGAAAGGAAGAGCAATTCTGATGATCTTCTGACCACTTTAAATTCTTCCACCAGTTTGTCCCAGCTTCGTGAAGCAGCCTTTGCATTTGCAGCAAAAGCATTTTCATCAAACCCGGGTAGCGGGGTTTTATCCTTACGGGCAAAACGTAAAGCGCGGTAGGCAAATACTCTTTCAGCATCGATCACATGTTGCAAAACTTCCTTGATGGTCCATTTGCCGTCGCCATAGCGATAATCATATTTATCGTTTGGGATGGCGTCCAGGAACCGGACGAATGAAGCGCTTTGCTTATCAAATGCTTCAGCCAGGTCGTCTTCAGGTACGTGATTGATATAACCGTGGAAATTGCTGGAAACGCGGGTGAGATCGGGGCGCATAGATTTTGGGTTTGGTTTGGATACTTGATACTAGATACTCGAACTGGATATTGGACACTGGATCTTCAAACGGGCATGTCTTAATTAAGGGTTCTGCCCCCTCTCCCCAAGGAGAGGGGGTTGGGGGTGAGGCCGGTGCTGGATACCAGATATTGGATACTGGATAAAGATAAAGAGAAACCCGGTGACTGGGTAAGATGGGTTACCTGGACACCGGGTTTTTCAAAACTTATCGTTCTGTCGTTCATGTTTGAACGACCATATATATTCCTTAGCTTTTTACCTTCGGCTTTACTTTAGATTTAACTGGTTTTTTAACCGGTTTTTTAGTATCAGCTGAAAGGGTAGAAGCGAGCTTAATTGCTTCGTATGCGTTCGCGAGACCACCTGTCCTGCTGAGATCGGAAAGATTAACCATCTCGCCAGTTCCGGGATCTTTTACTTTGAGACCCGGCGACTGGGCCGACTTCTCAATTACCATTTTCACCTGTTCTGGGGTGAGGTTGGGATAGTACTGCAGTATGAATGCTGCCAGACCAGCCACTACCGGGGAGGCCATACTGGTGCCTTGCAGGTTTTGATAAGTGTTGCCTCCTGGTACCGTAGAATAGATCCTGACTCCGGGTGCAAATACATCCACTTCATTTTTACCATAATTTGAAAAAGATGCAGTGATCCCTCCTGCTTTTGGATCGCCACTGGCGCCCACTGTGATCCAGTTGGGAGCCCTGCTACTATCTATAAGTACAGGAGTTGGGAAATTATAAGTGGAGTCCAGGTTCTGCCGGCTGTTACCCGCGGCATGTACCAACAGTACACCTTTGCTTTGAGCATATTTCACAGCGTCATCCACCCAATGTTTTTCAGGTGATACACCCTTACCAAAACTCATATTGATCACCTTTGCACCATTATCCACTGCGTAGCGAATAGCCAATGCTATATCCTTATCGTGTTCATCACCATCAGGAACCGCACGTATAGTCATAATGCGTACATTGTCTGCCACGCCATCCATTCCTACACCATTGTTCCTGACAGCACCAATAATACCTGATACGTGGGTTCCATGCAGAGCTGCTGAATTACTCACCATAACATTGTTATTACCATAAAACCTGTCGTTGAAATCATAATAGTTATCCTGTACGATCTCGTTGCGATAATCTTTCGGAGCCCTGTCTACCGTTTCGAATTTGATGATATCACCTTCCAGTTCGTCGAGTATCATCTTATTGGAAATATCGTCATTGTCATTACCCTTGCAAATGCTGTTCAGGATCGCTTTTACGCGACGGGGCTGATCGGAAGTGGGGCTATATTCTGCAAGGTCCTTACAGCTGTATTCTTCTTTACCTATATCGCGGCGGATAACAGAGTCTCCTAATTTCAATTCCTTGTACATGCGTTTTACCTGCACCACTTCCAGGGGATTGATATCGCCGACAACATCAAATTTGGCTTTGAGCCACATTTTGTATTCGCGGGTCTCATCGGCGGAAAGTGTACCTGTTGCCAGGTCCTTCTCTTCCCACTTGCTTTTCAAGCGATGGTACACACGGGCAGCCTCATAGGAGTCTTTTTCAACATTGCGACCATCGCGGCCACCCAGGAAGTTCCAGCCATAGACATCGTCTACATAACCGTTGTTGTCATCGTCGATGCCGTTTCCGGGAATTTCTTTGGGATTACGCCAGAGTATGGGCTTCAGGTCTTCGTGAAGGGTATCGACACCCGAATCGATCACCGCGACAATAACCGGGGTGCTTTTCAACTTTTTCGATTTCACAAAATCATAGGCCTTATCGATGCTAATGCCAAAATAGCCACTGTCTTTCGCGTCCATCAGGTGCCAGCCTTTTGGCACTTCTTTCCTTTGCGCAAAAGCACCCAAACCCAGTGATATAGTGGTGATTACCAAAAGGGTACGTTTCATCAATCGCTTCATTATGTGCATGGTTTAATTTACAAAATTCAATAAAGTCGCGAAATTACCGCTTACCATTCATACTTTTTCATATTCAAAACCCCGCAACTCGCGGGAATTGCAGGGTTTTGGTAGATTTAAGACGGTCGTTTGTCACTATTGGTTGGATAACTCCAGTTCAACGCGACGGTTTTTAGCGCGGTCTTCAGGCGTTTTACCATCATTAAGCGGTTTATCGGGTCCAAAACCGATGGCAGTCAGTCGACTGACCTCGATCCCCTTGGAAAGAAGGTAATCCCTGACGGAATTGGCTCTTTTTTCAGACAAGCGCATATTGGCCTCATAAGTACCATCGCTGCTGGTATGACCTTCCACAGTGACTTTGATCTCGGGATGAGTTTTCAGAACCGCTGCCACTTCGTCCAGGACTTTATAGGATGAAGGAGTGAGATCGGCGCTGTTGACTTTAAATTGTATACGTTTAGCCGCGTAGTCCACTTTCTCCACGATCTCCTTTTTGATCTCTTCGGGACAGCCATTTTTTTCTTTCAATCCTTTTATAGTGGGACATTTATCTTCTTCATCATTGATACCATCTCCATCGGTGTCGGGTACGGGGCAACCGTTGAACCTTTCAACACCTGCGATATCCGGGCATTTATCATCTTTATCGAGAATGCCATCTTTATCGGAATCGGGGTAAGGGCATCCATTATTTTCCAGCGGACCAGGAATAGTCGGGCACTGATCGATCTTATCCATCAGTCCGTCTTTATCGGTATCAGGATAGGGACATCCGGCATTATCGGTTGCGCCAGGCACACCGGGACATTTATCATCAGGGTCGGGTGTACCGTCTTTATCAGTATCGGGGCAGCCCAGTAACTCAACCGGTCCGGCAATATCCGGGCATTTATCATTTTTATCAGGAGTACCATCGCCGTCCCTGTCTTTCGGTGCTATTTGAACCGATTTTCCAAGGTAAATTCCCAGGCTGGCGCCCATGATCTCGTGTTTATAATTGGTAGCAGTATAATCTGCGGGTTCATAAAAATCCTTTAGTCCGCGGCTATAGTTAGCTGTCAGAAAGACGCGGCCAAATTCAAAACCAGCCAATCCGTTGACACCATAATCAAGAGTTGAGTATTTGCCGACGCCCTTCCCCACAGGCAGGTCTTTGTTTTCCTCGGTGCTGAGACTTATATCCACCACAGTCATATCTTTTCGCTCAAAGCCGTTGTAGAAAAATGAGACATAAGGTCCGCCACCAAGAATGAAATGTGTTTTCTTTCCCAGCCTGACTTTGTACACCAGGTTCAGGGGCATATCAATGTAGTTAAGAAACTGTTTCCTGTTTTCCAGAAAATAGGTATTGACAGTAGAATCGGGTAGTAGTGGGCGGGTAAAAGTAACGGTCGAATCTTTCAGTGGCGACTGGTATTTTCTCCCCTTGGTGTAGAAAAGTACACCAGGCTGAAAATAAAAGTTGGAGCGCTCTGACAGTCTGAGATCGGCCATAAAGCCCAAATGAATACCGGTGCGACCGGAAAAATTATTTTGAAGCGTATCCCATCCCGGAAGATTATTATCCTCCAGTATTTTAGACTGGTGACCACCACCAACGATCGCGATTCTAAGTTGAGATCGGGAAATAAAGACGCAAAGACAAAACAACACAAGGAGCGGGATCCTTTTCATGGATAGCAGTTAGGGTTGAAGGATATTGTTTGGTTGTAAAAATTACAAATATTTTGCAGTAATCAAAGTATACGGACGTTCTATGCCGGTAAGACGGGAAGAAGGGAAGAATTTATATTCAACAAATCCTTTCCTTCTCATCATCTTGTTCAAATGGAGCACTTTGGGACGATCATTTCAATTTGAGGGTCTGACAAAGTGCATCGCCGCTCAGTATCAACGATATATTTGTCTTTCTAGTATCTATACCTCGAACTTTATTCCCTGTGCCAGGGGCAGGTTGGTGCTATAATTGATCGTGTTGGTCTGGCGTCTCATATAGGCTTTCCATGCATCGCTTCCGCTTTCCCTGCCTCCGCCGGTTTCCTTTTCACCCCCAAATGCTCCGCCGATCTCGGCGCCGGAAGTACCGATGTTAACGTTGGCAATCCCGCAATCGCTGCCGGCAGCTGACAGAAATTGTTCAGCCTCACGCAGGTTCAGGGTCATGATAGAGGAAGATAGGCCCTGGGGCACACCGTTTTGAATGGCAATGGCCTCGTCAATGGTCCTGTATTTGAGCAAATAGAGAATGGGCGCAAATGTTTCATGCTCCACGATCTTGAAGTCGGGTCTGGCTTCCGCGATGCAGGGTTTCACATAGCACCCGCTTTCATATCCCTTACCTTCGAGTACGCCGCCTTCCACTACAAAATTTCCACCCTCGGCCTTACATGCTTCGATCGAGTCGAAATATAACTGCACTGCTGCTTTATCAATCAAGGGGCCCACATGATTTTTCTCATCCAGCGGATTGCCTATAGAAAGTTGTTTGTACGCCGAAACCAGTTTTTGTTTGACCTGCTCATAAATGTCTTCATGAATAATCAGGCGTCTTGTAGTTGTACAACGCTGGCCGGCGGTGCCAACCGCACCAAACAGGGAACCGAGTATGGCGATATCAAGATCTGCATCTTTTGAAATAATGATGGCGTTGTTACCACCAAGTTCCAGTAACGCACGACCAAGCCTCGCGCCCACTGCTGCCCCTACGGCTTTGCCCATACGGGTTGATCCGGTTGCTGACACCAGCGGGATACGGGTGTCCTGGCTCATCCATTCACCAACATCACGACCTCCTATGATTAACCCGCAAACTCCTTCGGGTACATTATTTTTTTCAAATACTTCTTTGACGATCTGCTGGCAGGCAATGCCGCATAGCGGCGTTTTTTCCGATGGTTTCCAAATGCAAACATCACCGCAAACCCATGCCAGCATTGAGTTCCAGCTCCATACCGCCACAGGAAAATTGAACGCGGAAATAATGCCAACGATACCCAGGGGATGATATTGTTCGTACATCCGATGCCCCGGTCGTTCACTATGCATTGTAAATCCATGCAGTTGACGGGAGAGCCCCACAGCAAAATCGCAGATGTCGATCATCTCCTGAACTTCTCCATAACCTTCCTGCAGGCTTTTGCCCATTTCATAGGAAACCAGTTTTCCCAAAGGCTCTTTATACTGGCGCAACGCCTCACCGATCTGGCGCACGATCTCACCGCGTTTTGGTGCGGGCCATGTTCTCCATTCTTTAAAAGCTTCTCCCGCTTTTTTGACCACAGTGTCATAAGCTTCCCTGTCGGCCGCTACGACGGTACCAATCAGTTTACCATCCACGGGTGAATAAGAGCTGATCGTTTCACCTTTCGAATTGATCCATTCTTTGCCAGTACTTACACCAGGGTTTGCTTCTTTAATATGTAATGTCTTCAGAAACTCCATAGCTATTTTTTTGAGCTGCAAAGGTAACTATACTTTTTAGGTTTCCCGACGCCATACATGCCTGGATATTGACAATAAGGATTGCCTGCCTATAAGAATGTGTAGTATATTTTAGAATTTGAATAACCTAATTCCTAAATCCCTCTCACAAATTCCTATTAATATTGTTCGCTTTCATTGGGGAAATCCTTATTCTTCACGTCATTGATATACTGTTGCACAGCGGCGGTCGCCTGCTCGTGGATATTCAGGTACTGGCGAAGGAACCTCGGTTTAAATTCGGTGTTGATACCAAGCATATCGTGCATCACCAATACCTGACCGTCGCAATGAGGGCCGGCGCCAATACCGATCGTGGGAATATGAATATTTTCTGAAACTTCGCGGGCCAGCGTGGCAGGTATTTTTTCAAGCACTAGGGCGAAACACCCCGCCTGTTCCAGCAACTTTGAATCACGTCTTAATTTTTTTGCTTCTTCTTCCTCTTTAGCTCTTACGGCATAGGTGCCGAATTTGTATATCGACTGGGGAGTAAGTCCCAGGTGTCCCATCACGGGAATGCCGGCCGACACGATCTTCCTGATGGCGTCG
>JAEYVW010000130.1 GCA_023429365.1 Bacteroidota bacterium | reverse complement strand
AAGCTGAGACATTATAAAACCCTTACGCTTTTTGTCATTTTCATAAACATTGTTTTCGTTGTTTGGCTGGGAATAACTGACCCCTCACTCCGGGTTTCAGCGATCCTGACGACTATACTGGTCATCGCAGCTTTGGTCATATTCCATCTGATGAAGAAAAATTTTGGCAGCCTGATCGCGATGTTGCTTATCGCGAATTTTTACGTCGAAGCTGGTTATTGGGCTGCCCTTGGAATTGTTATCCTGATGGCCTTACTCTACCTCGTTTCTATCAGACCCCTGGTGGTGCAGGTAAGTCCCGCTAATATTCTTTATCCCAATTTTCCCAAAAGAAAAATTGAGTGGGATGAACTGAACAACCTGGTATTAAAAGACGGCCTGCTTACATTGGACTTTAAGAATAACAGGATCGCGCAGGTGATGGTAAACAGTGAGAATAATAAAACAGATGTGGATGAGAGGGAATTTAACGAGTTTTGCAGGGAGAAGCTTGCTGGATACTAGATGCTGGATGCTGGATGCTGGATAATGAGATTTGATTTATAATGAATGATATGTCGCTGACGCAATCACCATATATACTTTATTCCGACGGGAAGGGAAATATTTTTGAAGACACTTCGCTGTATGTCACCGGGCGTAGTGGATGGGATGCATTGCCTGTTCCTGCGGATGAATGGATCGAGTTGCCGGAAGGTGGTTCTCTTTATGAATTGCCGAGGCGAAAAGGCATCGGTATTGATGTTGTTACAGGTGAAATGCGTTTGTGTGAAAAAGGCTGGGCTGTGGCGGCTTTTATTCCTCCCGCACATACCGGTTTTTTCCTCGCGGCTTATGAAGCAGAACCCGGTGCTCCCACCCTGCCTTTGTTTTGCTATACCGCGACAGGTTGGTACAATGATAAGTTTTATGTTCCTGCTACCCGGATAGAACCAGACATACGCCAGGACTGCGCGGGATACGATCAGCAAAAAGTAGAGCTTGGCGTTGAAAAATTATTAAAGGCTTACCCGCATAACAGGCTGGTTGAACACCTGGCGAAAAATTGCGCACTCACCTATCATTGCCCCGCAGCCCGTAACTATTTTCTCGGACGCTGGGAATGCCCGATACCGGCCTCACCTGCCTGCAATGCAAATTGTGTGGGTTGTATTTCCCTGCAGCCAGATGAAGAAACTATTGTATCTACCCAGGACCGCCTACGATTCAAGCCCAGTCCCGAAGAGATCGTCGAATATACTGTACCACACCTGGAAACAGCACCCTATCCTATCGTAAGTTTTGGCCAGGGTTGCGAAGGCGAACCACTGCTGATGTGGGAAACTATCCGGGATGCGATCATCGAGATTCGCAAGCATACCAATAAAGGCAGCATCAATATCAATACAAACGGCTCAAAACCCGATGCAGTGAAAATACTATGTGAAGCCGGCCTGGACTCCATCCGCGTTAGTACCAATTCGGCGCGCCGGGAAGTTTATATGCCATATTACCGGCCCAACAATTATGATTTTTCGGATATCATCGAAAGCCTGAAGATAGTAAACGCCTATGGCGGCTGGACCTCGATCAACTATTTTGTGTTCCCCGGCATGACGGACAGTGTCGAAGAATATGAAGCACTCCGGCGCCTGATCATGGAAACAGGTTTGAAAATGATCCAATGGCGTAATTTCAATATCGACCCCGACTGGTACCTGGGTAAGATCGGTGTGACTGAAACAGGTGAATGCATGGGTGTAAAACAATTGCAGGAACTGATCAAAGAAGAATTCCCTGATCTTAAATACGGGTATTTCAACCCTCCTATGGAACGTATCAAAGGCCGTTTCGAATTGGATTTCGCTCACTAATTGTTACCGCGGTCTTAAACTAAGCATATACTTTTTGGGTGAAACTCCGACTGATTTAATTCCACCATGACTTGTCATTTACCAACCGCACAATCGGTACTTTCCATATTTCCGCGTTCATCCTAACTTCGCCTACTTTTTCCCGGTGTAAATGAGTATGCGAAAAGAAGCTTCCAGGACGGTCAAATTGGCATTGCCGATCATCATTGGTGAATTGGCGCAGATGGCGCTGCATATCATTGATGCCGCAATGGTAGGCTCGATCAGCTATAAGCAGTTGGCCGCGGCTGCACTTGTTATCAATGCCATGAATATTCCTTTTGTTCTTGGTATTGGGATGACCATTTCCGTCTCCCAGATGGTATCGATGGCGCATGGCCGCAGGGATGGACAATTAGTATCTCATTATTTCTACAATGGATTTATTCTTTGTGCCGTAACCGCTGTGATCATTTCACTTGGTCTTGTTTTTGGCAGGGGCATTCTTACACAACTTGGCCAGGATCCTGAAGTGGTTGCACTTGCATTACCGTTTATGAAACTGATGGGTCTGTCGATCATCCCGATGCTATTGTTTATGACATTAAAGCAATTTGCCGATGGACTGGAGTATACCAAAACAGCCATGATCATTTCACTGTTGGGAATGCCTGTAAATATTCTGCTCAACTGGCTTCTGATATATGGCAACCTCGGTTTCCCAAGACTTGAGTTAAACGGCGCCGGATGGGCTACACTTATCACCCGTTCGCTCATGTTTATTGTATTGGGTCTTGTAATATTGAAACACCGCAGGTTTAAAAAATATGTGGCTGTAAGCAGTAGGCAATGGAAACTTCGAAAGAAAACATTGTACGAATTACTGCATATCGGTGTTCCTAGCAGTCTTCAGATTGGAATGGAAGCAGGAGCTTTTGCGGTATCAGGAATAATTATCGGTACTATCAGTGCAGTTGCGCAGGCGTCCCACCAGATTGCCCTGAGTTGCGCTTCCTTTACTTTTATGGTATCTATGGGGCTGGCGCAGGCAGGCTCAATTCGTGTCAGCAATGCGTTTGGAAGAAGGGACTGGCCGAAGATATCGGTCATTGGTAAAAGTACATTGGGCGTGGCGCTCCTGTATGGTATGTTTTGCGCTATAAGCTTTTTTGTATTTCGATTCCAACTACCAAAACTTTTTAATGATAATACTGCCGTGTTGAATATGGCGGCGTTGCTATTATTGTATGCAGCAGTATTCCAGATATCCGATAGCACACAGGCTATCGGCGCGGGATTGCTACGTGGAATTAAAGATGTAAAATTTCCTACGCTTTTGATCGGGATTGCCTACTGGGTAGTCGGTCTTCCACTGGGTTATATCCTCGCATTTCCTCTCGGCCTGGGAGCTTCAGGTATTTGGCTGGGTTTGATAACAGGTCTTACCCTGGCGTCTATTTTTCTGATCAGTCGTTTTCTACGGATGACAAAAAGAAATAAGGTTACGGCCTAAAACAACAATACCAGGTCGAAACCCGGTATTGTATGATCAAAGAATTCTCACTCTTTTAGTGTTTCAATTTCACCTGGCCACGGATCTCACCGGCGGGATAATCTGCCGTATGAATATTGTAGTAAACATTACCCGCGATTAGGGCTGTGTGTAATTCCGCGGAAGCGGTTATTGTATCAGCTGCAGTGCCTGCTGTACCATTGGTTGTGATCTGGATGTCCTGCATGGGAGGTGCATTTTCACCAGGTGCCGCAGGTCCATGAAAATGGGCTACTGTAGCTTCCCCTGAAATACCGGTCCAGTTGATCGTATAGATCAGGGATTTGGATGTGGTATCATAAGTACCTGTGAGCGTACCAGTACCTGGTGTATTCACCGCTGGTACTTCCTGTGCGCCGGATGCATCACCGGAAAGTTTGTATTTCGAGTTTGGCATATTGTCGTCATCCTTATCACATGCTGCAAGTGTCAACACCCCGGCTATCCCAACAAACGCGATTGCAGACCGAAATAAATTTCTGCTCAATGCTGTTTTTTTCATACATAATATTTTTGTGAATAATGCACTTAAGTCCAAAAACGCTACCAGACATTCCTATTGTTAAGAACTTATCGTGGCGACTTTCAACACGATTCCCAGAGAGACTGAACTACAGTGATTCATCCCTATATCTGAACGCAGGTTTACACCAGGGTAACATTTAAAAGCATATATATATCGGTCTGTGCGGTAAAAAAATGCGGCAATATTTGTAGCAAATGCGCTACACCCGTAAAATTCCCCTGGTAAAAGTTTTTTAAGGTTTCCCACAACAAAAAATTAACATTTCTGATGGCCCCGCTTATGCAAGTTGTGCAAACTTTGCATCGTTAATACACAGGTGTGAAAAAGTAGCGCTAGAGAAGGTATTATTCAAAACGTAGATTTGTATGAACAACACTTATGCCATGACTGCATCATTTGAGTCAAAGAAAAATACACAGGCAACGATGATAACGATCGGCTTTGCAGGCTTGTTGTTCCTACTCATGTTTTTCTGGACCTGGACGATCCCGGTGATCATTCCTCCCCCACCGGATGAAGGAATATTCGTTGAGTTGAATTTGCCGGAAGAACCGCCCATCGAGATCAAACAGGCCGGTGGTGGCGGTGGTGGAGGTAACCCGGTACAGGCTGTCGGTGAAAAAGGTACGGCTTCTGCACCACCCCAGCCGGGAACACTTGATGATGCAAAGGATGTGGCTGAGGATCCTGAAGAGAAAGAGTCACCTCCCATTCTAAAACCAGATATTCCAAAACCGGACGCAAAAACGATCAATGAAAATAAATCGGTCGTAAAAACTGAGCCTAAACCGGATCCCCTGCCTCCTGCTCCAGCAAAACCAAAGGCGGTGTTGGGTAAAACAACTACCGGAACTAAAACGGGTGGTGGCGCTGCGGAAGACTACGACAGGGCTGGCGGAACTGGTACCGGTAGTGGCGTTGGTAATGGCAGTGGAAGTGGTGGTGGAAGCGGTACAGGTGCCGGTGGCGGACACGGTTCTGGAATCGGATCAGGAGTTGGGCCAAGTGTAACACGTGGTGACCGGAGAATCGTATCCTCCTACTCTTTTGAAGGTGATCTGGCAAAAGCAACTATTTATGCCGACATCAAAGTATCGCCCGATGGACAGGGAACATTTCAGAATTTTGCCCGTGGATCATCATCTACAAGTTCAGCATATCGCAATGCCATTATTCAGTATCTGCGGAATATTAAATTCAACAAATCAGATCACGAATCAACGGTGACAGTTCAGTTCAACTTCCGTGTAAGCGGTTAAGGAATTACCGATAGTTATTAATTACTCCAGCCGGCGATTCAATACCCGGGTATTTGTTTGCTGCTTTCTGTAAATTGCGGCAATGCTTGAAAGGATTTTCCTGGAACAGGGTGATATTACCAAGATAAAAGTGGATGCCATCGTGAATGCGGCCAATTCCTCCCTCATGGGTGGTGGTGGCGTTGATGGCGCCATACATCGTGCAGGCGGTCCTGATATACTGGCTGCCTGTAGGGATATAATAGCCAAACAGGGTAGCTGCCCTACCGGCGAAGCTGTAATAACAACAGCTGGTAAACTTCCCGCAAAATACGTGATACATACGGTTGGCCCGGTATGGCATAGTGGACTCCGTAATGAACCTGCACTGTTATCCAGTTGTTATCGCAACAGCCTGCAGCTGGCCATTGATCACCAACTGCAAAGTCTCGCATTTCCCAACATTAGTACCGGTATTTATGGCTATCCTAAAAAACAGGCAGCCACGGTCGCTATTGAAACGGTATTTGATTTTCTTCAGCCGGAGCATCGTATAGAAAGAGTATATTTTGTTTGCTTTGATGAGGAAAATTATACCATCTACCAGG
>JAEYVW010000079.1 GCA_023429365.1 Bacteroidota bacterium | reverse complement strand
CAAATGTCCTTTAAACCGTTGGGGGATAAACGCTGCGAATATTCAAATTATTTCAACCAATGCCAAACATCATTCCAAACAGGTGTGGATAAGTCTGATATTACATCTTGTTTAACAAATCAATCATCTTCAATCGATAAAAAGCAATTAAAATTTCTTCTGTATTATTGCACCGCATTGGACACTGACCTATATTAGGCAGTAGACCAACCTTAAAATAAAATATCAAATGAAAAGACTGTTAAGTATCAAGTATACCGACAATGGAATTACAATTGCCACACTCCTGATGCGCCTTGGCCTCGGAGCACTTATCATCCCACATGGATATAGCAAACTGATCAATTTTGCGTCCCGCTCAGCAAGTTTTTCCGATCCGTTCCATATTGGTAGTCCCACCTCCCTGGCTTTGGTGATCTTTGCAGAGTTCTTTTGTGGTGTATTCATCCTGCTGGGATTGTTTACACGCCTTGCCTGCATCCCGCTGATCATCGCCATGGTAGTGATCGTTTTCAAAATACATAACGCTGACTTCTTCGGTGATGCCGAAAAACCCACTCTTTTCCTGCTTGGCTACCTGGCATTGATGTTTACAGGACCTGGAAAGGTCAGTCTCGATAGACTAATAGCCCGATAAACGCGTTTCCAGTTATAACTGGCTTTTTTTATTAGACAATGCCGTTGGGAAATACCCCTATTTCATTTTGATAATCGCTTAGACTTAAGCCTTAATTTATTTAATTTTAAACGATGGAAGATTACGCAGGATCACAGGGCTTAAGCAGCGATAAGCAAATAGTAACGACTGAAGAACTATTTGTGTACCCGGCAAAATTCCAAAAGCCGCCGGAGCAGGCAACTAATGTATGGCTTAAGTCCATCGCAAGCCTAGCGCTTTACCTGATACTCGGTTATTATATTTTTCACAGTTTCGAAATGCTATTGCTGATCACAACGATCGTTATATTTCATGAACTGGGTCATTTCTTTGCCATGAAGTTCTACAGTTATAAAGATCTCGGGATATTCTTTATTCCGCTGCTGGGCGCTTATGTTTCCGGAAGTAAAAGAGAGGTCTCGCAGAAGGAATCTGCCGTAATATTGCTTGCAGGTCCTTTACCTGGAATCATCCTGGGAATTATCTTATATTTTCTTTACGAGTACAACCATGATCTCTATATTGGTAGTATTTCTTTTTATACGGTGGCCGTATCGCTGATTTTTCTCAACCTGGTCAATCTTATCCCTGTGTATCCACTAGACGGAGGCCAATTGCTCAACCGTGTTTTCCTTGATGAAGAGAGTTGGCTGAGCCGCTTGTTTGTTTTATTGTCCATTGCTTTTCTCAGCTGGTTTGCGCTTTACGGAATGAACCGGCCCTTTTACCCCTTACTTATTTTTCCGGCCATGATGTTGTTTAGAATGTTTGGAGATACCCGGTTAAATACTATTGAGAAAAAAATTGAAACCGCAGGCTTTGATCTCAATGTCGCTTACGAAGACCTTCCGGATGAAGACTACTGGAAGATCAAGAATATTCTTATCAATGAACATCCCTCATTCAAAGACATACCAACGGCGCCGCCATTTGAGTACAGTCCAAAAGAAGAAAAGATCATGCTGACCATTCAAAGCCTGCTTCATCGCAATCTGATCCAGGATGTATCAGTGGCCGGCAAAATAATTATACTTATCATCTGGCTGGCAGCTATAGCTTCACCCTGGCTGATCAATATGGATCTGTCTTTTTTTAGCCGGTTTGGGTTCTGAGCCGGCAGACAAACTTAAATCCTAAGTTGGTTGATGTTTCTTTTATTGGTGTTTTAAACTTTTTGCCCACTCATCCAATTTCTTTTCCAGCAGTGTCAGTGGCAGAGCTCCATGTTTCAATACCTCGTCATGAAATTCAGCCAGCGAAACTTTGCCCCCTGACTG
Source organism: Bacteroidota bacterium (assembly GCA_023429365.1). Taxonomy (GTDB): domain Bacteria; phylum Bacteroidota; class Bacteroidia; order Chitinophagales; family Chitinophagaceae; genus Terrimonas_B. Next base: position 1,719 of record JAEYVW010000079.1, on the reverse strand, counting down.
ATCTACGTATTTTGCACGAAGCTCGGCGATTTTCAGCGCACCAATTTTATATGCGAGGGCCTGGCCTGGCATAACCATGTATCGCTCGATTTCCGCGGTGGCTCCCTGTTCGGAAATCGCTTCATTAGCCATCATATATTTTATGGCTTCTTCTCTTGTCATGCCCTTGAGATGTATCGCCACATCCACTACAAGCCGGATGGCGCGGTGCATTTCATCGCCCAGGGCACCCATATATTGATAGGGATCAGTATAAAGCCCGAGTTCTTTTCCTAACGACTCACAATACAGCGCCCAACCCTCGGCGTAGGCGGAGTAACCACCGAAGCGCCGGAATCGCGGCAAACTTGTATCCTCCTGTTGCAGGGAAATCTGGTAGTGATGACCGGGAATTGCTTCATGCAGAAAGAGTGATTCCATACCACTTGTCACGCTAAAGGTTGTTGCGTCGAGGATTGGAACATAAAAAATACCAGGCCTACTGCCATCCGGCGCCCCTGCATGATACTCAGCACTCGCACTCTCGGCACGAAATGCTTCTGTCTGGCGGATCTCAAAAGGTGTAATGGGCACCCGGTTAAACATTTTCTTTAGATAAGGCTCCATAACCTGGTGTATTTTTTCAAATGCATCGAGTACATCCCTCGGCGTTTTGAAGGGTGTAAATTTTTTGTCAGTCTTCATGTATTCAAAGAATGACGGAAGATCACCGGTAAAACCTGTCGACTGTTTTACACTATCCATTAACTGCCTTATCCTCGCCACTTCGGCTAGTCCCATCTCATAAATATCCTGAGGCGATTTGTCGGTGGTGGTCATCTTCTTTACAAGGAACCTGTAATAGTCTTCGCCGCCAGGCAAAGACCCAATTCCCGAACTTGTCCTGGCCTTGAGCAGGTAGTTCCTTTTTAAAAAATTACCCAGTTTTTTGTACGCGGGTTCCAGTTGATCTTTGATAAGTTTGGCATAATCCCCCGTGATCTTCTTTTTATCTGCTTCAGAAAATTCAGCAGGTATTGTGTGAATCGGGCTATAAAAAATACTTTCCTGCAGCCTGGCCGCCGGTATCGCTTCCATTTGTGGAATTAACTTTTCAACAATCGCCTTGGGAAAAACGAATTGTGCGTTAAAGCCTTTTTTAAAATAAGAAATAGCGCTGTCAGCCCATGCGGGGAAACCAGAAGCCCGTTGCAACCAGTCGTTATAATCCTTAACTGTTTTAAAAGGCTGGTAACTGGAGCCGCTGCCCAACTGGGCCAGTGTCAAGGGCATACCAAACATCTGGTGAAATGGAAAATAATTGTCTGGATATTTGAGTTCTTCCAAAAACATTTCAAGATCGTACACCATTACATCATAACTGGTCTGGTCCCTTCCTGATTTTTCAACAGATTCGTATTTCTTTAGTTCTGTAAGGTAGCGCCTCAAAAATTCACGATATTTTTCACGATAGCTGTCCGTAAAATCGATGGGAAGAAGGTGGTTGTAACGCTTGTCACCGATGAATGTCGCCTCTAAGGGAAATAATTGAAGGTATTCTTCATAATACTGTTCAAACAGCGCGGAAAGTTCTTTCCCGGGTAGATTGTCTTCCTTATCAGACTTTGACTTACATCCTGTTGTCATAGCCAGAATAATTACGGCCGACCATAGAAGTTTCATGTATTATTATATTGCTTAATACAAAGTAAGGGGTTTCTGATAGGAATTGGGAATTTG
>JAEYVW010000399.1 GCA_023429365.1 Bacteroidota bacterium | reverse complement strand
CGGCCTTAGTGTTTTCATCAATATCGAGGAATTTCCGGTCATTAGCCGCTTTCTTGCGAGCATCCCCCAGTATCGTCCTGGCGTTAGGAATAAAGATCTGTATGGTATCCTGGCGGAAGTCTGCAATTTTATCGATAAAAACCAACCCAAATCCATCAGTAGTTGAACTTTCAGCCTTTTTAATCACCTCCGAACGTTCATAATCCGGCGAGTTTGTGCGACCTGTATTGGTTGTTAAAGCATTCTCTGATGTAGCAGAAGTGTTGACAGGCATTTCAATGGATTCCTTTTTGAGCTCAGCTTGATTTACTGCCGTTTCTTCTTCTTCCTTACCAGCTTCTGTCTTAGCTACAACCGGTTCTTCCTTTAATGTCACCGGTTTTTCCTGTTCTTTTACGGTAGGCTCCTGCCTGGCAATTGACTTAAGACTGTCGGCCGTTTTTACAACCGGGTCTTCTTTTTGTATTTCCTGCGATGGAGGGTTATCCTTTTTTGTCTCAAGCTTTGTTATGACCTCTTCCTTTTTAGAAACTGTATCAACCCCCACAGGCCTGGGCTCTTCCTTTTTAGTCTCCTGTTTTGCAACGACTTCCTCCTTCTTCGATACCGTGTCTGGCGCTAACAGTTTGGGCTCTTCTTTTTTAGGTGCGGCCACCACAGTTTCACTGGTTTTATTAACCGCCTGTACCGGTTTGGAAGGCTGCTGACTTATATTCGAGGCAAACACGGGTTTTTCCCTAAGGGAAGGATCATTAGCCGCTTTTGATAATATTTCGGTAAAAAGGGAAACGGAACCGTTACTGACATCCTGCTTTTTTGCTGTAGTGCTCCCGGCTGCCATCTGAACACTCATCGTCTGTAAATCAAACAAACCCCAACCCTTTCCCTCAAAGTTTTTCAGGAGATAGCCATGGTCCTTGCCACGAATCGACACGGTAAACCGTTGTTCGGGCCATTTATTTCCGGGAAATCCAACAATGAATGTGTGTGTAGTATCGCGGAGCTGCGGCAGTATCAGATAACCACCGGTTGAAGAACTGATTGTCTTATCTCCAACCCTCGCAAAAAAAGCCTGCCCCCCATCAGCTTCCAGGTAGATGAAATATTCTTTTTGTGATAACGCCGCCAGTGGAAACAGCAAAATAAAAATGCCCTGAACAAGTCTTTTCATCGCCGCAATTGTTGTAGTTCAAAATTAAATCAATTCGACTACAATCACTTGTTAAATGACAATCACCCAGGTTCTTCAAGTATTACGCCCTAATCCCTAATTACTAATCCCCAATTCCTATTAGCTTACCACTTCCCACCAGCTCCACCGCCGCCAAATCCGCCGCCTCCAAATCCGCCGAAGCCTCCTCCGCCACCGCCAGACCAGCCGCCACCGCTGCTTCCACGGCCAAGTCCACCCAATCCTCCCAGGCCACCCCAGCCGGTATAACCACGACGGGAAACATATCCGCCGCCTCCGCCGCCACCAGCCATGCCGCCAAATAGGAAGATCAACAGGATGATGACAAAAATGATAGTGCCGATGGGTATACCTTTACCCCCCCTGCTGCCATACCCTGCGGGGGCTTGGTAACGACCCTCGGCTGCCCGAAAAATGGCATTGGTGGCCTCATCCAAACCACGATAATAATTCCCAGCCCTGAAATTAGGGACCAGTTCATTGTCGATGATCGCGTCGGCAACAAGATCCGTCACCACGCCTTCTAATCCATAACCCGTTGCGATAAAAACATCGCGGTTGCCCTCCCCACCGCCGGTCGACACTAATACTACAATTCCATTTTCAAAGTTCTTATTACCTACACCCCATTTTCTACCCAGGGCGATTGCATAATCTGCTGCTGAGTAACCCTGAAGGTCGTCCACAATGGCGATCACCACCTGGTTGGAAGTGCTGTCATCATAAGCCACCAGTTTTTGTTCGAGTGCGGCCACCTGTTCCGGCGTCAGAAAACTTCCGGTAAAATCGTTGACCAGTTTTGGTGGGCTGGGTGCGGCGGGAACAATCTTATCGACCTGTGCGGAAGCCTGGATAACCAAAAAGCCGAGAAGTATAAAGAGAAGTTTTTTCATGCCAATCATTTGCCAAAGACGATCTCGTCGGGCAATTCGTTTTTGTCTATATCATTATCAAATGGGAAAAAATGATGTAATGCTTCACCGATATCCGTCACGCACTGGCTGATGCCTTCACCATAATTTTCAGTATCAAATTTATCTATGAGCAGTTGAACTTCTTTTGTCCAGTATTCCGTTCCCACTTTAGTATGTATTCCTTCATCGCCAAAAACAGCCAGTTGATGATCTTTCATGGCGATATACACCAGGACAGCATTGCGATCCTCGGTCTCGTCCATTTCCAGGCGATAAAATATCTCAGCGGCCCTGTCCAGCGGATCTACATAGCGGCAATGGCTTTCAATAAAAACCCGCACTTCACCGCTGGTACGGCGTTCCGCGTTCCTGATCGCATTCACGATCTGCGCTCTTTCTTCTTCGCTGAAAAACCTGTTCTTTTTGAAAAAGTTAAACACGTTTCTTCTTTTAAAAATTTATCTCCACTGCATTCTCCGCTCCCGCAACAGCCTGGAAGCCTTCCATGGGCTTAAATCCAAACAACTTTGCCACCAGCATCGCGCTACCGCTTCTTACCGTTGAATTATAATCGGCGACGGCTTCATTAAAATCAACTCGGGCTACCTTGATCCTTCTTTCTGTTCCTTCCAACTGCGTTTGCAGTCCAGAATATGCCGATGTGCCCTTTAGGGTAGGATATCTTTCGATAACAATTATCAGCCGGTTGGCCGCGGACGCCAGGCTATCCTGAAGTCTTTGCTGTTCACCATAATTTTCGCCACTAATAATATTGGTCTGACCGGTTAGCGCTCTACTCCTTGCGGCTGCAATATTTTCAAGCGTTGACTGTTCAAAATCCGAAACGCCTTTTACAACGTTGACAAGATTAGGTATCAGGTCAAGCCGGCGCTGGTAAGTACTCTGCACTTCCGCCCATTGTTTTTTTACTCTTTCTTCCTTTTTTACAAGGCTGTTGTAAGTTACAATGATGTAAATGCCCAATAGAATAACAACTGCGCCAACAATATAGCCGGCATATCTTTTTCCACCCATGTGTTGAACGGATTAGAATTGAACCTTGGGCGCTTTCTCTGCTCCTTCTTCTGCCTGGAAGCCTTCTTTAGACTTAAAACCAAACATACCGGCAAAAATATTCATCGGGAATGAACGCACTTTGGTATTGTAAACATTGATCGCTTCGTTAAAAGTCCTGCGAGTACTCCTTACGTCGTTCTCAATACCTTCCAACTGACCCTGCAATTGCAAAAAGTTTTGATTGGCTTTGAGATCAGGATAATTTTCAACGACCGCGAGCAGCCTACTCAATGCACCGGTCATCTGGCCCTGCGCCTGCTGGAATTTTGCCATGTTTTCGGGGGTAAGCTGATCAGCTGTAAAATTTACCGAAGTGGCTTTTGCCCTTGCCTCCACCAGTTGCGTCAAGGTTTCCTTTTCGAAATTTGCGGCGCCTTTCACTGTATTTACCAGGTTGTCGACAAGATCAGCTCTTTTCTGGTATTCTGTATTCACATTGTTCCAGGCCTGTTTAACGGTTTCATCCTGTTTTACCAGCCCGTTATAACCGCTGCAGCCCATAGCTCCAACGATCAAAATCAGAACAACGACAATAATTAAGGTCAGGTTTTTTGCCCCTTTCA
>JAEYVW010000453.1 GCA_023429365.1 Bacteroidota bacterium | reverse complement strand
CTGTGAAGACATTATCATCCCGGTCGGAGAGGTAACCCGGAAGCTGGGTGCTTTCATTTTTTACGATATCATAATAGAGTACAACCCGGATATTATCATTGAGATGCCGGAGCAAGCCTATACCCAGGGTTGAATACTTAACATCAGCCGGTGTAAGGTTGGTGCCGGCTTTACCCAGCTCCTCCTCTTTCACTTCTGTATTTGGATCGTACCAGTCATACTTAAGGATCAGCTGATTTTTCTTGTTGACAATATTTTGCAGCAATAGCAAAAAGGCGCCATCGAATTCACGCTGGTATGTTGGCAGCGGCGTACCATTCAGATTCGGAAGTTCCCCCGGGTTCTTTGTCGTTGTTGCGGTACCAGGCTGTCTGCCTTTCCAGTATTCAGCCCGAATTTCCGTTTCACCCCAGCCATGATGTAACACAGTTTGGATATCTGCACCATAATACTGCCGTGGAGCTTTATCACCGAGATTGGACAATGAAGAATCAACATCAAAATACTTATCACCATTTGCCCGCTCGCCCATGCTATAAACATACTTCGTACCGTTTCTCCATCCACCCTGTAAAAGTGATAAGCCGCCACTAAATGTCCAGTTCGCCACATTCACCGGCTTCACCGTCAGCCTGCTGATGAAATCTTTGTAACTATCAAACTCCACCTTGCCCGATAAGCCCTGTCCGTTAAAGAAACCCGCATCAAGTTGAATGTACTTATTCTTTGCATTTTCCGCCAGGGGTTCATAGGTTAACATCACACCGAGGTCACGCTCGGAAGTCATCAGTATCTGGGACATGCGTCCACGCTCAGGCGCCTCACGGTATGTAGAGGAAAGATTGATCTCGTATCCAAAGGGGCGTGCAAACATGCCCGCAGTCATGGATAAGAAATTCTTTTTCGACTCGAATAATTTTACAAACATATCGCGCAGCGCTACTCCTCTTTCGGTGGCATCGACCTGGAATGTGAAAAGTGCTTTGGGTAAACTGTCACGTGAGGTCAGGAGGTAATCAATTTTAACCCGCGCACGACGCAACATAAAACGGTTGCTGGCATGTTCCGAAAAATCACCTCCATTATAAGATTCGGCTCCTTTCGTTTCAGCGACCTGGAACTGTGGCTGGATATAACCGGTTATTCTGATGTTCTCGAACCGCTTCAAAACGGGCCTCACGGTATCTTTGATAAACAACTGGGGATCAAATTCTGACAGGTATCGCTGCGCAAAACCATTTGTGGATATTAAAAAGGCCACGACTGAAATTACCCCTCTTAACAGCTTGTTTATCATTTCTTAGTATTATACGATCTGCAATTCTTAAACGCCCAAATATACAACAGCCTAATATAAACTACCCTGCTTAACGGCCGGTTACCGGATTATTATTGCTATATTAAATAATCATTAACTCTGCCGGGTAAAACTCATTACAAGAAGTAAGCCGGTAATTTCGCAGCCATCAATACCGGGTATTAAAATATCTAACTATGGGGCTCAATTCCTTCCTAAAGATCTTTACACCGAAAAATAAAGTGTTCTTTGAGCTGTTTGAAAAAATGGCGGAGAACGGACATGGCATGGCGGTGAAATTGAAAGAGATCGTTGCCGAAACCGATTTTGACAGAAGGGCTTCACTGATCAGCCAGGTGGAAGACCTGGAACATGCCAACGATGAACTCACGCATAGTGTGTTTACTGAACTGGGACGCAATTTTATTACCCCCTTCGACCGGGAAGATATCCATTACCTCGCAACATCGCTTGATGATGTGGCCGACTATATCTATGCTTCTGCCAAGAAGATCAATTTTTATCGCGTCAATCCAAACGATACGGGGATGCAGAAAATGGCGGAACTGATCGAACAGGCGGCTCACCAGGTACGGATCGCGGTCCACGAATTGCGCGACATGAAAAACATGCGCAATATCACGGAAGCACTCGTGAGGATCAATAGCATCGAAAACCAGGCCGACGATATTTTCGACATGAGCATCGAAAAACTTTTCGCCACCGAACCAGATGCCAAAGAAGTGATCAAAAAAAGAGAGATCTATCAGGTGATGGAGATCGTGACCGATAAATGCGAGGATGCAAGTAATGTGATTGAATCCATCATCATCAAATACTCGTAAATAATTTGAAAATTTGAAAATGTGGTAATTTGAAAATGCGTCACAACATTACCATTTTGGAAATTAGCCACTATGTCAACTCCATTTTCAAATCTTCAAATTCTCACATTTTCAAATTAGTATATGGCTACTTTCCTCATTGTCATAATTGCGCTGGCGCTGATCTTCGATTATATAAATGGCTTTCATGATGCAGCCAATTCCATTGCCACGATTGTATCCACCAAGGTACTCACGCCTTTCCAAGCCGTGGTTTGGGCGGCGGTCTTCAATTTCGCGGCCTATTTTATATTTAAGGATCATGGCGTAGCCGATACCGTAGCCAAGACTGTACACCCTGAGGATATTGCGGGTAATGAAATGATGGTGGTTATTTTCTCCGGCCTTATCGCAGCAATCAGCTGGAACCTGCTTACCTGGTGGCTTGGAATACCTTCTTCCTCTTCACATACCCTCATTGGTGGCTTTGCAGGTGCTGCGGTGGCCAGTGCCGGATTTGGCGCTGTGAACTCAACCGTGATCTTAAAAACAGCCTCATTTATTTTCCTGGCACCGCTCGTCGGAATGATCATGGCATTTGTAATTTCACTATGGTTTATTCATTCTTTTAAAAAAGGCCTGCAGCCTAAATTACTATCCATGGCGGTATTAGCGTCCGTGGCATTTTTCCTGTATTACAGCCTGGAAACCGATCGTACCGTGGTTTCCACCGGTACGCACTACGATACTTATATCTGGCAGGTAATCTTCTATTCAAAAAATTTTAAATGGATACTGCTGGCATTTATTCTTGTGATTATGGCCAGCTTCACTTTTTTCCTTAGCACACTCAATGCACACCGGGCCAATTCCTGGTTCAAAAGGTTGCAGCTCGTATCTTCCGCGGCATTTAGTATTGGTCACGGGGGGAATGATGCACAAAAAGTAATGGGAATCATCACCGCAGCCCTGATCGCCAACGGGAGTATCAGCGATTTTGAGCAAATGCCGGTGTGGGTGCCCCTGGCCTGTTACACGGCTATCGCTGCAGGCACTATGAGCGGTGGCTGGAAGATCGTGAAGACCATGGGTACCAAGATCACAAAGGTTACACCTTTTGAAGGTGTAGCCGCTGAGACTGCCGGTGCCATTACCCTGTTCGTAACCGAGGCGTTAAAAATTCCTGTTAGTACCACGCATACCATCACGGGCTCCATCATAGGCGTAGGCGCCACCAAACGTCTTTCAGCTGTAAGATGGGGTGTGACTGTAAACCTGCTCTGGGCCTGGATACTCACCATACCGGTTAGCGGTGCGCTGGCTGCGCTGGTGTACACGATCGTTCGCCTTTTTATGAAGATTTTCTAGGCTTCGTTCGCTTAATTCTAACCTGTATTTTACATCTCATAGTCCATATGAACTTTAATTCATGGATTGCCTGATATTCCCCACCTTTGCGTGCAGGAAAAAAGATGGTAAATATGGGTACAATATTAGTCACAGGAGGTTCCGGATATATTGGTTCTCACACCATTGTAGACCTCATCGAAAACGGGCACAATGTAATTTCCGTCGACAACAACAGCCGTTCCAACCCGGCGATGTTTGAAGGCATCGAAAGGATAACCGGCAGGAAAGTAAAAAACTACAAGGTCGATCTCTGCAACTTCGACGATACTTTCGCCATTTTCCAGGAAAACGAAGACATCACCGGCATCATTCATTTTGCAGCTTACAAGGCCGTAGGCGAATCAGTAGAAAAACCCCTGATGTATTTTGAAAACAACCTGGTGTCGCTGATCAATCTCCTGAAATG
>JAEYVW010000346.1 GCA_023429365.1 Bacteroidota bacterium | reverse complement strand
CCAAAATTTTATTTTGAAATGTTGGGCAGAATTGTAACTTAGCTAAAGAATTTAATGGGTTAGTAAGTAAGGGGGTCAATCGTAAGATTGGCCCCTTTTACATTTTGAATATACCTCGTATTATGATGAGTTGAGAGTGCTCAAAAAGTTTAAGAAGTTTCAAAAGTTTAAGAGGTTTTGTCATAGCAATTAAGTTTACAACCATTAAACCTTTAGACCTTTAGACTTTAAAATCTTTAGAGCATGAGTAAAGTTAAAACTTCCTACTTCTGTCAAAATTGCGGCAACGAAAGTGTTAAGTGGTTAGGTCAATGTCCATCCTGCGGACAATGGAATACGTTTGTCGAAGAGCTTATCCAAAAAGATACAAAGAATAACAACGACTGGAAATCTTATCGCAGCGATAAAAGGACCAGCCGGATCATCGCATTGCATGATATCAGTAGTAATGAAGAGAAAAGGCTTGTAACTGCTGACCCCGAACTGAATCGGGTATTAGGAGGTGGATTAGTTCCTGGTAGTATTGTATTAATTGGTGGTGAACCCGGGATTGGTAAGTCAACGCTGTTTCTTCAAAATGGATTATGGCTGAAAGACATCAAGGTTCTCTATATCAGCGGTGAAGAAAGTGAGCAGCAAATTAAGATGCGGGCCGACCGCGTATGCTCCGGTATGCCTGTTTCAGACAATTTTTATTTGCTCACCGAAACATCCACACAAACCATCTTCCAGGAAATAAAAAAACTAAAACCCGACCTGGTGATCGTTGATTCGGTACAAACGCTTCAAACGCCTTTGATCGATTCCTCGCCGGGATCAGTATCACAGATCAGGGAATGCACTGCCGAGTTTCAACGCTTTGCCAAAGAAACCAACACACCGGTGCTGCTAATAGGGCATATCACCAAGGATGGAAATATCGCCGGACCCAAAGTGCTGGAGCATATGGTTGATACCGTTTTGCAATTTGAAGGTGATCGTCACTATGCATACCGGATCCTGCGCACACTGAAGAACCGGTTTGGCAGTACCTCCGAACTGGGCATTTACGAAATGACCGACCATGGTATGAGGGGAATCATCAACCCGAGCGAAATACTGATCACACAAAAAGAAGAACAACTAAGCGGGATCGCCATCGCTGCCACCATTGAAGGTATAAGGCCGATGCTCATCGAAGTGCAGGCGCTGGTCACCCAGTCCGTCTATGGCACTCCCCAGCGAACCGTAAGCGGATTCGATCTTCGCCGCCTTCAACTATTGTTGGCAATACTGGAAAAACGTGGTGGTTTCCACTTTGGCGTTAAAGATGTTTTCCTGAATATTGCCGGAGGGATCAAGGTAGAGGACCCCTCGATCGACCTGGCGGTGCTCTGCGCTTTGCTTTCATCTTTTGAAGACATACCCCTGGACCCGCATATTTGCTTTGCCGGTGAAGTAGGACTCAGCGGCGAGATCAGGGCGGTAAACAGGATCGAACAAAGGATCGCTGAAGCGGAGAAACTGGGCTTTGAAAAAATTATTGTTTCGAAGTATAATCAAAAAGGATTGGCTAAGCATAAATTCAATATCAGCATTGTTACCATGTCGAGAGTAGAGGAAGTGTACCGGTATTTGTTTAACCAGGCATAATAGAATTTGAAAAGCTGTGAGCGGCGAGCTGTGAGCTTTTTAGAGACCGTTATAAACTTGTGATCATGATTAGTGTAAAGGAAATAAAGGATGCGGTTCTTCACTGGATGTTCCCACATATCTGCGCGGGTTGCGGTGCCGACATATTACATCAAGATAGTCTGCTTTGTGTACGTTGTATCGACGCGTTGCCCGAAACAGATTTTGAAAAATTCAGCGGCAATCCCGTAGAAAAAAGATTCTGGGGCAGGCTGCGGGTCGAACATGCCGCCGCGTATTGCTATTTTACCCGCGAGTCGCTGATCCAACGGCTCATGCACCAGTTTAAATACAAAAAGAACAAGGACCTGGGATTTCAATTGGGCAAGATGATGGGCCAAAGTCTTGTCCGCGCCCGGCGATTTGAGGTGGACGCATTGATACCATTGCCCCTTTTTCCCGCTAAGGAAAAACGGAGGGGATACAACCAGGCTACGGTATTATGCGAAGGAATGGCAGTAACTTTGGCAGTACCGGTACTAAATGACGTAATAATTCGTTCTCATCATACTGAAACTCAGACTAAAAAGGGAAGAATCGAAAGGTGGCAGAATATGGAGGGCAAATTCATCCTTTCGGGTTCAGAGAAAATAAAAAACAAACATGTGTTGCTGGTGGATGACGTCATCACAACCGGCGCCACCCTGGAAGCATGTGGAATAGAATTATTGAATGGCGAGAATGTGAGACTGAGTATTGCGACGCTGTGTTCAGCGACAAAGTAGGGAATGAGCTGCGAGCCTTGAGCTGTGAGCTGCGAGCAAGGGACTTACTACTCACCACTCACGATTCATGACTCCCGTCAAACCAGACAACATTGTAACCATCACAGGCCCCTATCAAAAATTTGAAATGAAGACTGCTTTACTCATTTGTTTATCGATCACGCTGCTAATATTTTCGTGCCAGAAGGATTCTTTTATCACCTCACCTGATGCAAGCCTGACCATTTCCGCGGATACCCTGCATTACGACACTGTCTTTACCACGGTTGGTTCCGTGACCCAAACGTTCAAGATCATTAATGACAATAACCAGAAACTCCGGCTTTCATCAGTAAAGCTGATGGGTGGTAACGGCTCTAATTTTAAGATCAATGTGGATGGTGCTGCAACCACAGAGGCAAATAATATAGAAATTGAAGCTAACGACAGCATTTATGTATTTGTCCAGGTAAATGTAGACCCGAATACAGAAAATCTTCCTTTTATTATCCGGGACAGTATTGGCGTTAATTATAACGACAAAACAAAATGGGTGCAACTGGAAGCCTGGGGGCAGAATGCGCATTTTCTGCGCGACAAACAGGTTTTATCAGATGAAACCTGGACAAATGATCTTCCCTATGTGATACAGGGCTACCTCTATGTCAACGCCGGTCAGACCCTCACGATTGAAAAAGGCTGCCGGGTATATGTTCATGCCGATGCACCGATCATTATCGATGGCTCACTCATAGTAAATGGCGAAAAAGATACGGCCGACCGGGTCTATTTCCAGGGCGACCGGATGGATGAGCCTTATAAGGACTACCCTGCCGCCTGGCCGGGGATGTATTTCCGTGAAAGCAGCCGGGATAATATCCTGAATTATGCGGTTATAAAAAATGCATACCAATCTATCGCTGCAGAAGGCCCATCGGTAAATGCAAATCCTAAACTAATATTGAATCAATGCGTGATCGATAATTCCTACGACGCCGGGATCATTGCGCTCAACTCCAGTATCGTTGCCAACAACTGCCTGGTCAGTAATTGCGGAAAAAATATCGCCATTGGCAGGGGCGGCAGCTATGAGTTCAACCATTGTACCGTTGCCAGTTATTCAAATTCATTTGTACAACATAAAGATCCCGTTCTAAGTGCGAGCAATTCAGATGGTACCAACACCGCGCCACTAAATGCCGTTTTCAGGAATTGCATTTTCTGGGGCGATGATGCCTCCGGTGAAAATAAGCTGGTGGAAAATGAAGTACAGGTGAACAGTGGCGCTGGAGATAATGTGGTTTTCGATCATGTGCTTTGGCGTGTAAAAACAGCACCTTCAAATATAACTGTCAGCAATATTATCGACCAGGCGCCGCTGTTTGACAGTATCAATGTTTCGAAACGTTATTATAATTTCCGGCTGCAACCAGGTTCAGCAGCTATAGATGCCGGCGCCGCCTCCACTCTTAGTATTGATCTCGATGGTTTCCCAAGGCCGGTCGGACTACCCGACCTGGGTTGTTTTGAGCGACAATAAGATCAGGTTAAATGAATTAAAAAATCCTCTCTCTCGCCGCTTTCCATTCAGCTGGCTTAATCTTTTATAGGCTGAATCCTGATACTGGCGTAACTTTATACCTCGCAAAGTCGATACATCTAAAATTTACTGGATATGAAAACATTCCTTCTTACATTATTAATAACCGCTACCCTTTCCGCTACTTCTATTTATGAATTTAAAGTCGCAGGACTGGAAGGCGGCGAGATCGATTTTTCTGAATTCAAAGGAAAGAAGATCCTGATCGTCAATACTGCTTCCAAATGTGGACTCACTCCACAATATGAAGGCTTGCAAAAACTGTATGATAAATACAAGGACAAACTGGTGATCGTTGGTTTCCCAGCAAATAATTTTAATGGGCAGGAGCCCGGCAGTAAAACTGAGATCGCAGAGTTCTGCAAAAGAAATTATGGCGTCACCTTCCCAATGGCCGATAAAGTTTCTGTAAAAGGCGATGACGTGGCACCAATCTATAAATTCCTATCCGAAGAAGCAGCACGAAAAGGTTTAGACAACCCGCTGCAATGGAATTTTGGAAAATTCCTGGTTGATGAAAAAGGAAACCTGGTCGCAACATTTGCACCCAAGACCTTACCGATGAGCGATGAAATTCTTAAATATTTGAATTAGTCCCTTCCGCGTACGAGGTCACCTGTTTTATTTTACATAGAAATTATAACATCCTGCGTCAGAAAAACTGAACAGGACGGGGTATCATGCTTCATAATCGGTTCACCGGTTTTATCTTCGCCGCATGCAATTCAGGGATATTATTGGCCAGCAGGCTGTAAAACATAACCTGGTTGAGATGGTGCATCACAACCGGCTCAGCCATGCCCTGCTTTTTACCAGTAAGGAGGGATTTGGCGGCCTGCCACTGGCCATTGCTTTTGCGCAATACATGGTTTGCGATAAGGTGAACGGGCGAAAGACCAGTGAAGGTCCCTCACTTTTTGGTGAAGCGGAACCGGCAACCGGGAGCCTGCAACCTGCAACGGAAAGCTGTGGCGTATGCTCCGCTTGCACCAAAGCCACGCAACTGGTGCATCCTGATATTCATTTCTCTTATCCCGTTGTAACAAAAAAGCCAGGCACTCCGCCTATCAGTACCGATTATATCAATGAATGGCGTGAATTCATAAAGTCATATCCCTATGGGAATGTCTACGACTGGCTGCAATTTATTGGCGCGGAAAATAAACAGGGCAATATCACCGCGCACGAGTGCAATGATATCATCCGTAAACTTAACCTGAAAAGTTTTGAAAGTGAGTATAAGGTCTTGTTGATGTGGTTGCCTGAGTACCTGGGTAATGAAGGGAACAAACTGCTAAAACT